>JAKSCP010000100.1 GCA_022360535.1 Pseudomonadales bacterium
CCACCAGCACCACATTCAGGCTAAACCGGGCCTCCAGTAGACCGCCGAGAATCATTGCATCGCCGATATCTGACACAAAAAACTCATCAAAACACAGCACGTCTGTCTCAGCCGCAATGCTCTGCGCAACTAAACGTAAGGGATCGGATTCTCCCTGTAACTTTGCCAGGGACTTGTGAATATCTTGCATGAAGCGGTAGAAGTGGGTTCTCTGTTTCCGCGCCACCGGCAAACAATCATAGAACATATCCATCAAGTAGGTTTTACCTCGGCCCACACCACCCCAGATGTATAGTCCCTTTGCTGTTGTGGTCTCAGTACCTGATCCTCCGATCAGGTTTTGCCAAACGCTGGCAAGCCACGACGCCTTTCGTTGAGATTCCGTTTGAAGTTGCAGAAAAAGATCATTGAGATAGCCAACCACTCGCGCCTGTTCGCTGTCAGGCTCGATGAGTTTAGCGGCTAGATCAGCCTGGTAACGTTCAATAGGTAGCATGGGTGTGTGTGCTTTTTGTCGGCAACTGCTTGTCTGCAACTGCGTGTAATTAATTGTGCAGCGGCATTCTAGGCTGGATTCGCGGGTTAAACTAGCGGCTAACAGCGACAGTGAATTACAGCCAAACTGTCCAATTGAGGTATACTCTCGGCTATCCTGCCGGTTGGTGCTTACAACGGAAGGGTTTTCTCAAGAAATCTCGGGAGCAGAGTCACGTGACTTGGTTGATTGGAATCGGAGGATTAGCGCTAGGCTTGATTATCGGCGTGCTGGTTGCCAGCAGGCTCAATGCAAGCCCTTCCAGAATTCGCGAGTTGGAAACTCAGATTCGGCAACTCACTGACACTCATGCCGAGTACAAAGACAGTGTGAGTGATCATTTCAGCATGACCGCTGAATTGGTTCAGCATATGACTGAAAGTTATCGCGATGTTTATCAACATCTAGCCAGTGGCGCACAAGATTTGTGCTCTAATGAAGTAGCAAGCAAGTTATTGCCAACTGAATCTGATGCCGTATTCGAAGCTACAGGCAACGCAGAAGAATCAAACCCTCTTATTCCTCCTCGGGATTATGCGGCAAAGCAAAGTCCTGATCAGAAAGGCGCATTAGCCGAGGACTTCGGCATTGAGAAAACCAAGCCAGTGAATGACGAAGAGATTCCCATTCAGCAGAGTAAGTAAGCAACAAACCTCCTTAAACACAGATCTTGGATTTAGCGGTTCCGAAACTGTAAGCACACTACCAACATGTCTGAGTACAACCTCACCCACCTGAAGCAGCTGGAAGCGGAAAGCATCCATATCATCCGCGAAGTTGCTGCAGAATTCGACAAGCCAGTTATGCTCTATTCCGTGGGCAAGGACTCAGCGGTGATGTTGCACCTGGCGCTAAAAGCGTTTTACCCCGGAAAACTCCCCTTTCCCTTGTTGCACGTGGACACAACCTGGAAATTCAGGGAAATGATCCAATTTCGTGATACACAGATGGAGAAACTTGGTCTCGATTTAATCGTTCATATTAACCAAGAAGGGGTAAAACAGGGTGTAGGCCCATTTACTCATGGCAGTGAGAAACATACCGACATCATGAAGACCCAGGCGCTGAAACAGGCCCTGGACAAGCATCGTTTCGACGCTGCATTTGGCGGCGCCCGTCGCGATGAAGAAAAATCCAGAGCGAAAGAACGGGTTTTTTCTTTCCGGGACAAAAACCACGTCTGGGACCCCAAAAACCAGCGCCCCGAGTTGTGGAATATCTACAACGGTAAAGTGAATAAGGGAGAAAGCATACGTGTCTTCCCACTTTCCAATTGGACCGAACTCGATATCTGGCAGTACATCTATCTGCAAAACATTGACATCGTCCCGCTCTACTTCGCAAAACCGAGACCGGTAGTCGAATATGAAGGCGTGGACATTATGGTCGATGATGACCGCATGCCCATCGAAGATGAGAATGCCATTCAAACCAAGACCGTGAGGTTTAGAACCCTGGGCTGTTATCCGCTCACCGGTGCTGTTGAATCCACTGCCACTACCCTTCCAGAAATCATTCAGGAGATGCTGCTTACCACCAGTTCAGAACGGCAGGGGCGCCTGATTGATACGGACAAGGCCGGGTCCATGGAAGACAAGAAACGTAAGGGCTATTTTTAGTTCGGGCTACTGACTATGTCTCACCAATCAGAACTCATCAGCACCGACATCATGGCCTATCTTGCGCAGCATGAGCGCAAGGAATTGCTGCGTCTACTCACCTGCGGGAGCGTTGATGACGGCAAGAGCACTCTTATCGGAAGACTTCTGCACGATTCGAAGATGATCTATGAAGATCAGCTAGCTGCCATTGAGGCGGATAGTGTCAAGTCTGGCACTACCGGTGACAAAATAGACTTGGCCCTGCTAGTAGATGGTTTGCAGGCAGAAAGAGAACAAGGCATCACCATCGATGTCGCCTACCGCTATTTCTCCACCGCCAAACGTAAATTCATTATTGCCGACACACCGGGTCATGAGCAATACACCCGCAATATGGCAACCGGCGCGTCAACTTGCGATCTCGCAATCATCCTGATCGATGCCAGGCATGGCGTACAAACTCAGACCAGGCGGCATACGTTTATTGCCTCGCTACTTGGTATCAAACAGATCATCGTTGCGGTAAACAAAATGGATCTGGTGGATTTTGACGAAACAGTTTTCAATAACATCAAGGCCGATTACCTGAATTTTACTTCACAGCTGGATGAAGCCAACTTCATGTTTATCCCTCTGTCAGCACTTACCGGCGACAATGTGGTAAATCCAAGTGACAAGATGCCATGGCATGAAGGTGAGCCTCTCATGCCTATTCTGGAATCAGTAGAGATCGCTGCTGACAAAAACTTTTCTGATTTTCGTTATCCCGTTCAGTACGTAAACCGCCCTAACCTCAACTTTAGAGGGTTTTGTGGCACTGTAGCTTCCGGCGTAGTGCGCAAGGGCGATGAGATAACTGTTCTTCCTTCCAATAAGAGCAGCCGCATCAAGTCGATTGTTACCTTCGACGAAGAATTGGAAATGGCCCACACCGACATGGCAGTCACCTTAACGCTTGAGGATGAAATCGATGTGAGCCGTGGCGACGTTATCGCGCACTCAGACAATTTGCCCAACTATGCGGATAGCTTTGAAGCAACGGTGGTATGGATGGCGGACGAACCACTGCTGCCTGGAAAACAATACGATTTTAAGATTGGCACCCGCACAGTGACCGGCCAGACGAAATCCATTCGTCACCGAATCGATGTGAACACATTGGACCACAATCCTGCTCCAGGCTTAGAGCTAAACGAGATTGGCCTGGTCGAAATCGCTTTGGACCAGGGAGTCTGCTTCGACAGCTACCGGGATAATCGCGCTACTGGCAGCCATATCTTTATTTATCGGCTAACAAAAGTCACTGTCGCCGCCGGCATGATTAGCTGCAAGCAGCAACAAAAACCAGAGCCGAAAGAACAACACAGCATTCATGTAACAAAAGAGGAACGCGCCGCGCGCTACGGCCAAAAACCAGCGACTATTATGTTTATTGGCGTTTCTGGTTCAGGCAAATCTACTCTCGCCCATGGCCTGGAACGTCGATTATTCGATCAGGGTCGGGTGAGCACCGTGTTGGATGGCAAAACCATGCGCCTGGGTATCAGTAAAGACCTGCCTCATGATGCAGAGGGACGCGCAGAGAATCTCCGCCGTAGCGCTCATATAGCGCGCTTTCTAAATGATTCCGGAGTCATTTGCTGCGCTTCCTTCGTTGCGCCAAATGCCGACTCCCGGGAACACGCATTAAGCGTTATCGGTAAAGACAATTGCATCATCGTATTTCTAAATCCACCGATGGAAGTTTGCATACAGCGTGACCCAAGCGGGTTGTATGCTGCCGCCGAAGGGGGAGATTCAACCGACATCCCAGGACTCTCCTTCCCCTACTCCCCTCCTGAACTTTCGCATTTGGAATTAGATACCGAAGCACTGTCTGTAGAACAGTGCCTGGATCAGGTTGTCGATTTATTGAAACAGCGCGAGATCGTTTAACGAACGCATGAGTCTTGCTTAAGCGGGATTGTCGATATCCACAAACTGATGTTGC
>JAKSCP010000535.1 GCA_022360535.1 Pseudomonadales bacterium
AGCATTCGGTGTCGCGATACGTGATCGAATAGACATTGCAGACGATTCTCCACTTTCGAAAGCGGGTCTGGATTTTTCCAGCTCAGCTGGTGTCACCGCACCACTTGGTGAGAGAACCCGCGATGGCTCTACCGTACGTGCCGTTTTCGCTGAGTTTGAAATACCGATTCTGGAAAACCTCAGCGCTCAGGTAGCTGCCCGTTACGAAGAATTCAGTGATCTGAATCTGGAAACCACCACCCCGAAAGTCGCGTTACGCTGGCAGCCGTTGGAAAGCCTCGCTATTCGCGGTTCCTGGGGCGAGAGTTTTCTGGCACCTGGGGCCGATCAAGTGGGTCCGCTTAATCGAACGGGTTGCGTTAACACACGTACCGGACAGGATCGGCTAACAGGTAACGATCTGTTGGGCGTGCTTAACTGTGCCTCGCAAAATCCAAACCTCAAGCCAGAGGATTCTGAAATTTGGAACGTTGGATTTACCTGGGAAGGTATCGAAGGTCTGAGTATCAGCGTGGACTATCAAGAGATCGAATACGTTGATCGTATTACCACCCTGGGAACCCAGGACACCACCGAACTGCAGTTCTTCAATACCATGGCTGCGCTAGGAATCGATCCTGATTCTTATGACGCAACTCCAGGTTCTGCCGACCGGGAAGCAGCGCTGGCTTATGTTGCGGCTAATCCCTCACCTCTTATCAGTCGAAATCCTCAGGGCAATCTAGTCGAAGTGACTAGAATTGCTGACAATATCAACTCCAATATCGTTGACGTTGTTGATTTGACAGCGACCTATGGGTTCGACATCGGCAACCTGGGGAATTTTAATGTTGCACTCAATGCCGCGCACTATGTGACTTACGAGTACGTCGGTTTGAACGGTGTAGTGATCGATGCCAAGGGTCGTAGAAACGCGGACACCGCATTGGCACCACCTCTGCCGGAGTTGGTCGCTAATCTAAGGCTTAGTTGGAGTCGCGGTGATCATACAGCCACTGTCCTCACTAAATACACAGACAGTGTTACCTTTGATGGAGTCTTTGCGTCTGGCACAACACCGCCGGCCGTGATTCCGGACTCCTTCATTGCCAATGCTGCTTATACGTATTTCTTTAGTGATATATTCGATACGTCAGGCAGTGTCACACTGAGTGTGAATAACGTGTTCGATTGGTATCCGATTCTGTTACCAGTCACTGGCGGATTCGAAAGCCGACTGTATGATAATTTCGGCCGTATGTTCTCTCTGAGTTTAGATTTCGAGCTATAGCACAAAAGGAGAGTAATAAGTTATAAACAGACAAACAGGCTGGTGGGTAACCATCAGCCTGTTTTTGTTTGGTCTTTTTCCTCCTGTCTTGAATAGATTCCGATCATACGCAACAAGAATAGCCTGACTTTTGTAGTTCCAAGGGCCGCCCCTAGATTCAGAATGACCGGCAATTTAGGGCTGCTGTAGTCATTAGTAGCCACTAGTAGTCACGAAAGACTCAAATCGTCCGCAATAAGAATCACATCGTCCAGCAATCATTCCAAAGCGAACACCCATCATCGCCTGGTCGGTCTGTTCTCCTGTCTTTAAGTTATCAATTCGAAGTGTGACCGAATCGTCCTTTTCGGTTCAGTGCGCCAAAGAGAATGAATGAAACTTCTCTTGCTGATGGTCGGATTGAGTGAGTATGGATAACAGTAAGCAATGAATATCAGTCGACTTATTTTTATGGCCTATTTCGCCGCATGGTTATTAGTGATGGTGCAAAACGTGGCGTTCTTGTCCTTTGAAACACTGGTGGAAGTGTTTGGTAATGCGCTGATTGTTTCTCTATTTGTTGGTCTTGGGTTGAATGTAAATGCTTTTCTGATTCGCAACAGTGAAAACACATTTATCTCACTGCAGGACCGGTTCGATTACATCCAGCAACATATCGGAAATGTATTTGCGTTTTTTGCTATTCCCTTCTGTGTGTCCAGTGCGTCAAGTATCGTGGTCGCTGGCCAACGCTCGACCATTGTGCAAGCCCTATTCGGGACGAGTAGTTACTCGCTGATTCTGCTACTCGGATTTCTGTTTTTCATCGCAGCTCCAGCGGCGATGGTTTACTACTTTCATGGCTGGAAACGAACTGAACTGACTGACTCCTGAGGAAGCATTCTATGTCGTCAACACATTTATCTTTCGACTACCCAGTACTGCGCGCGATCCAAAAAACCCTGGGCGACCCCACGACCTATGCTATTGGGGCTCTCACTCTCGCAATTGGTCTAGGAACATTAGGTTTTACCCTGCAAGTCATCGCGGTTTTTTTGGTGGCTCTTGTGGCCATCCTGGGAATTAGAATTTCCTTTGAATGGCAAAACAAGAAAGTCATGTTACGCGCGAGCAGTGCTGCCCAGACAAAGGATCAGGATCTGAACATCACTCTGGTTAACATCAATCAGCTTGCGGACAGGATGCAGAACAGCCTGGACGCCAATGAAGATGTCTTGCTGTTGGAGTTAAAGCTCAACCAATCACCGCAGGTGGCGCGATTAATGGAGCATGACCACATCAAGGCGGAAGAGAACCTTACCCAGGAAGCCGCCAAGCGCATCAAGTCAGAATTTGCCGAAGGTGAAGTGTTTCGGCTGGGAAAATCTACTTATTTGTTGTGGCTGCCGGGAAAATTTTTCGATCAAAAGCGACGCATAGAGGCTTTTTCACAGGCTCATTCACCCTTTCATGTGAATCTCAATGGCTCAATCTACTATCCCAAATTGAATATCGGTATCACGGAACTTAGTGGCAACGTAGGGGAATCCATCACTCGACTTGAACTGGCTTGCGATAAGGCATTTCAGAGTGCGGGTGCCAACTGCTACTTTGTTGGAAAAGACAACGAGGAAGTTGCAACGCATATCGCGATGCGTAAAGGACTAAGGGAAGTCCGCGTAGCGATCCACGAAGGTTCTTTGGGTCTGTACGCACAACCTACCGTGCCAATAAGCAGAGAAGGGACCTTGCCCAAGTATGAACTCTTGTTACGGCACTTCCATCAGGGAGAGGTCCAATCGCCGTGGCAGATTCTGCAACGGGCTGAATACAACCAGATCATGCATGATGTTGATCTGTACGTTGTAAATCTCCTGGCTCAGAATTTTCACCAGACTTTTGGTGAGAATGGTGAGAGCGTTGAATCGGTGGCGATAAATATTTCTGGTGATTCCTATACCAGTCCGCGATTTAAGCAATTACTGGTGAGTACGTTTCACAAATATCAGATTCCACCAGAAAAGATTGTATTGGAAGTGACTGAGAACATTGCTAACAACAATATCAAGTCAGCAGTAGAGACAATGGAGGAAATGAAGTCTCATGGATTCAGGTTGGCGCTTGATGATATTGGTGTAGGTTCCAGTAACTTCAAAAACTTGTTTCTGTTTCCGGTGGACTACTTCAAGATAGATCGTTCTTACTGTGAAACCATAGGGGAAAACGAAGCAGTGCGAGCCTTTGTGAAGATCGTAGTAGATGAGGCAATCAAGCAAGGCAAACAGACCATTGCCGAGGGTGTGCCCGATTTTGAAACCCTGCAGGATCTGGAGCAAATGGGTGTGAATTATTCTCAGAGTTTTATCACGGGCGAACCGCAGCCTATGATCGATGCGCCAATGTTTGCGCAGAGCCCACTCAAGGTTGCATAGTTAATAGTCCTGTCG
>JAKSCP010000537.1 GCA_022360535.1 Pseudomonadales bacterium
TATGAAAAGGATCCAGGTGTCACAGTTCCTGACGTGCGGGATGTTGATTACCAGGCCAAGACTGATGGCGTATTTCCAGAATTTCACTGGGTCGATTGGGATATCAATGATTTCTTTTCCGGCAAAGGAGATTTAATGAAGTCTATTACCGATGCCAATGACCCCGATTTAAGCCGTTATCTGATAGACGCTGGTGGCAAGCTGCTCATATACCATGGTCTTATCGATACCTTGATTGTGGCAACGGACACGATCAATTACTACAACGACATGGTAGACACCACGTTCAACGGCAGCATGACTGCGGCGCAGGACAGCGCCCGCATGTACCTGGCTCCGGGCATGGGACACTGTGCTGGAGGACCGGGCCCGAACTCCTGGGACAAACTCGCCCCTCTGGTGGATTGGGTTGAAAACGGGGTAGCACCCGAATCTATTGTCGCCACCCATCGCAATGAAGCAGACGAAATCGACAATGAGCGACCGCTTTGTACCTATCCTGAGCAAGCCCGGTATATAGGGCCAGCCGGTGGTGCTGAAGACCCGGCCAATTGGCGCGCTGAAAACTTCGAGTGCCGCTAGCCAGGGTGCGATAAGGCGAATTGCAAGCTTAGTTGGTTTGCTGGTAGCTTGTAGGGCCCCAGCTCGAACGGGCTAGCCGCAGCAACGATAGCAACAAAAACTGCAATAAATAGAGCCAAGAGGTGTTTATGAAACTCGGCCGTCTACTCGCTTTTCTTATTTCATTCGCAACGATTTCCCTAAGCATCAGCGCCCATGCGCAAGAAGTGTACCGGGCACGCTTATCCCCGATGCCAACCACGCCGCAGACGGTTACTGAGATTACCGGCGAAGGCGAAGTGATTCTGTCCCTGAGCGGTAATACTCTAAGTGTGGAGGGAAATTTCAGCGGCATGAGTTCCAGCGCTACTGGTGCACATCTGCACAATGGTCCTCCAGCCCAACCTGGCCCTGTTGCCCATACCCTGGAAATCGATTTGTCACCCGCTGGAGAAATTTCCGCCATCCTGGAACTTACCGACGAACTGGTGGAAGCGCTACGCAATAACGAGCTCTACGTACAAGTGCATAGTGAAAACAATCCGCCGGGTGAATTGCGCGGATGGATTTTCTTACGCAGCCATTTTGACAATCTCTAATGCAGACCAAGAAAGACTGAGGCAAACCATGTTGATTAATTCCTTCACCACTATAAAGAAAGCATCGCTTGGCCTGCTCGTATTGGGAGGTCTGGCTGCCTGCGACGGGGGCAGCTCTACTTCCTCAACAGAGATTCCAGTTGCTACCGCCCCTAATGCGACCGCTGCACCAGAGCCCACTCCCGGTACAATCAGCTTTGCGAGCCAGGCAGAAAGTGGCGCCACACTCTATGAATCCAATTGCGCTGTGTGTCACGGAGCCAACCTGCAAGGCACCACACTGGGACCATTGCTGTCCGGTTTCAGTTTTGTGCAGCGCTGGGGAACCCAAACCCCTGCACTGCTGCTCGGTAATATTCAGGCCAATATGCCACCAGGTGGTAGTGGAGACCTCACCGATGCTGACTATCTGGACATCGTTGCCCATATCCTGAGCTTGAACGGTGTCGATGGCATAGTCGCCGCGCTGACTGAAGACTCTGATTTCGAGATTGCTGACAATATCTCTGCGGTTGTCGCGCAACGGCAGCGTGCAGAGCCTCCACCCCCTGAGGGACTTACGGTCGCAGGTAATACTGAGGACTTCGTGCCCTTCGTACCGCTCACAGCGGAGATGCTGCGCGACCCCAGTCCTAATGACTGGCCCATGCATCGCCGCAACTTCTACGCCCATTCCTATAGCCCCCTGGATCAGATCAACAAAGACAATGTGGGCAACCTGACCCTTGAATGGGTGTGGAATATGCACGAGGGTGATTCGGAACCTGCACCGCTGGTGTACAACGGCATCGTTTACCTGATCAATCCTGGCAATGTGGTGCAAGCCCTCGACGGAAAGACCGGCGAATTGATCTGGGAACACTGGAGTGGTCCAGCCAATCGTCAGGACATGCGTAATATTGCCATGTATGAAGACAAAATTATTCAGGCCACTACTGATGCGCGATTGGTGGCTCTGGATGCGCGCACTGGTGAGCAGGTTTGGGAAACGGTTATCGCGGATAACAGTAAAGGATTCTCCAATTCCTCCGGACCTATCGTTGCCGACGGCAAGGTGATCGTTGGCCTGGCAGGCTGCGCCCGTTACATCCCGGAAGACTGTTACATAAGTGCCTATAACGCCGATGATGGTGAATTGCTCTGGCAGTTCGAAACCATCGCCGAGATGGGTGAGCCCGGAGGTGATACCTGGGGTGGTCTGGACAACATCTTCCGCGCCGGCGGTGAAACCTGGATAACCGGTTCCTACGATCCAGATTTGCAACGTACCTATTGGGGCACTGCACAACAGAAGCCCTGGGTGCCAGTTTCACGTCACATGACCATCAACGACGTTGGTTTGTATACCAATTCAACTGTGGCTGTGGACGCCAACACGGGTGAGTTGGATTGGTTTTTCCAGCATGTTCCAGCGGAAGCCCTGGATCTGGATGAAGTTTTCGAACGAGTTCTGGTGAATCGCGGAGACGACAAGTTCGTTTACTCCATTGGCAAATACGGAATTCTGTGGAAGAACGATCGCGTGACGGGTGAGTTTAAAGGCTTTCAGGAAACCGTGTTTCAAAATGCCTTCACGCACATTGATCCTGAAACCGGCGAAGTGACCTACCGTGAAGACATTCAGAATGCTCAGCTCAACGAGTGGACTTCTGCCTGCCCTTCCAGCGCTGGGGGCAAAGACTGGCATTCCATGACCTACCACCCTCCCTCCGGTTTGATCATCGCCCCGCTTAGCCAGACCTGCCTGGAAAATGCGGCACGCGAAGTGGCATTAGTGCAAGGCGGTGGCGGCCTGGCAGCGAGCAGGAAGTTTTACGAAATGCCAGGCACCAATGGCAACCTGGGCAAAGTCGGTGCCTATCATGCTGACACACTGGAAGAAGTCTGGAGCCATCAGCAACGGGCTTCCTTACACACCGGAACCATCTCAACCGGTGGCGGTCTGGTATTCGTGGGTGATTTGGATAGACGTTTCAAAGCCTTCGATGTGGATACTGGCGACATTCTTTGGGAAACCCGTTTAGGTACTTCCGTACAAGGTCATCCAGTTTCTTTTGCTATAGATGGCAAACAATACATCGCCGTAACCACTGCTCTAGGCGGCACCAGCCCACGCACAGTGCCGGGCGTTATCGCTACCGAAATTACCTACCCAAGATGGGGTAACGCCATCTACGTCTTCTCGTTACCTGACTAGTAGATAGAAGACAGATGTATAGAGAGGTAATACTGTGAGCTGCGGTACGCTCTATCTTTTCTGCGGAAAAATGGGAGCCGGCAAGACGACACAATCCAGATTGTTGGCGACAGAGCATTGCGCCGCTTTGATTTCTGAGGATGAGTGGCTTTCAAGGCTCTTTCCGGAACAGATTCATAATTTCGATGACTACCGCAGCTATGCAGCACGGTTAAAGCCTCTGATCTTCGATCATGTCAAAAACTTATTGGAAACTGGCACTAACGTGGTTCTGGATTTTCCAGCTAATACCAAAAGGCAGAGAGCCTGGTTCAGTGAACTTGCGCAAGCAGCACAAGCGAACAGCCAGTTGGTTTACATTCAGGCAAGTGATGACATCTGTCTGAACCAGATCGCGCAACGGCGAGTTGAACAACCGGAGCGAGCCAAGTTTGATACCGAGGCTGTTTTCCAGCAAGTAACCAGCTTTTTTGAAGAACCCGAAGACGGCGAAGGGTTTGTCATTCAAATCATAGAACAAGACTGGCACTCATCGAAAAACTAACCATCCCTATTGCCCTGAAGTGCTTTTCATTCATTGTCCCGCAGGCGATTCAGGTTCTCTTCTATCTCCGCTTTGGAAATCCAGCGACCATCAACCATGACCGCTTTGATCTGTGCCAGGTGTTCGATACCGGTCAAAGGGTTAGCAGTCAACAGTATGGCATCAGCCTCGTAACCAGGAGCCAGTTTGCCGAGACTGTTTTCGCGACCCAGATAGCGCGCAACATTTACAGTGCTGGTGGCCAGCGCCTCAGCGGGCGTCAGCCCGACGTTGACCAAATGGCCAAGTTCGTCATGCAAGGAAAATCCGGGCACCAGATAGGGATTTGGCGAATCAGTTCCAGCCAACAACGGCACTCCTTCCAGGTGGAGCGCTCTGGTCACTGCGGTACTGGTTCTGAATCCTTCCCTGAGCAATGCAAATTCCTCCTCACCGAAGCCTGCAACAAGTTGCCGTCGAAAGACATCCCAGTGCTCAGGCAACCAGGCATCTTTGACATGTTCAGGCAGGTACTCCA
>JAKSCP010000338.1 GCA_022360535.1 Pseudomonadales bacterium
AATATTGAACATGCGATAGACAAGAAAAAACATTAGTGACTTCTCTTTCTCTGCGAAGTGATGGCAACCATGGCGAAGCATCAATCTTTTTATTTTAGCGACGGCCCCTACCTGCAAATTATGCAGGGTTTGCATGGGGCATTGGCTCTGCATGAGGCGCTCATCAAGCTAATTGGAGGTCCGCAAACTGGAAAGAGTCTGCTTTGTCAAAAGTTCAGTCAGTTTCTGAAGCGTAAAGGTTACCGAGTTGTTTATTTTGATACAGCCATCGAGTCGCCGGAAATTTTGCGGGGAATGCTTGGCCGGGAATTCGATCTGCCTCCCTCATCCAATTTTCCCCGTTTATTGGAAGATGCTCTTCATCTCGAAGGCGAAAAACCTGTTGTCCTGATTTTTGATGATGCCCACCTGTTGACCGATGTCACGTTGTTGGAAATTTATCGTCTGGCTGAAGTGCAGGCAGATACCAAACGTATGCTGAACATTGTGCTCTGTGGTGAGCCAAGTCTGGAGAGCCGGCTGCTAAGTAATCAGGAGTTTCGTTCTCTTTTGCAGAGTGTTTCACACCGGTTCTTATTAGAGCCAATGGACTTGGAAACACTTGGACAGTTTTTTTATCGTTACATGGACAAGGCTGGACTGTCCGGCCTGCAGTTAGAAACCGCTGCGATGAATGCCTTCTTTAAGTCTAGCAAGGGATACCCGGGTCCAGCTCTGAGCCTGTGTAAACTCATCGCAGAAGCGAGGACAGGCAATGCCGATCTGACACCGGTGAGCAAGGAGGAGTTTCAGCAACTGATTAAAGCCGCGGCGGGAGAGCAGATATTACCGAGTACAGGCTATAGAGAAAGCTATCGTGAACTCAGTCGTTTTGGACCGGTGGTGCCTCTGGCGGCAGTGTTGATAGTCGCTTCCGTGGGTTTTCTTTATCAGCAATTGGAAAGCGAGAGCGACCAGGACCTTACATCGGGTTTACCGAATGAGCCAACACTGACAGAACAAAGCTCACCGTTTACCGCCATCGCTGATAACACACCAGAAACCGAAGAGGACGGTGCTCCCATTGAGGAGCCTGCTGTTGCTGAGACAACCAGCGATGAGGAACAGCCAACTCTGGAACCAGCGGCGCCAACTATAGCCGCGGCGCCGGTTATCGAGGTTCCAGAACCTGTATCAGATTCTTCCCTGGCCCTGGTTACTGCAGAGGAGCGAGGGGTCGCCACCGATGCGATTTCTATCCCCGAGTTCGAAGCTTTCATCGATGAAGAGTCGAATGCAGGGAGTAACGACGAAACCGACTCCGCAGACTTGGCAGATTCCAACCAGGATCAAAGGCTGGAAGTGGCAGCGGTACCCGAATTCGAAGCCGCTGAAGCTGCGCCGGAGGACGAGCAGGTGCCCGCGGACACTGAGAACTCGGAGAATGAGCTAGCTGAGATTACCGACCTAGTTGTAGAAGAATCAGACAGCTCTGAGTCAACAATCGATACTGTTGCTTTGCAAACCGCTGTAAGCGGCTGGGTGGATGCCTGGCAAACCCAATCACTTGATGACTATTTCGACAGTTACCATTCTGCCTTCGTGCCCCGTTACCACGACAGTCAGTCGCAGTGGCGCCAAAATCGACAACGCGTCATTGGTGATGCCGACTGGATCAGATTGGAAATGACAGACTATGCTTTTATCGGTGAAGAAGAAGGAATGCAGGAGGTGAGATTTTGGCTGCGCTATGAATCACCGAGTTACAGCGACAACACCCAGAAAAAACTGTTGCTGCTGCAAGAGCAGGGAAAGTGGAAGATTGTTGAGGAAATCAATCTCCAGGTAAGAAGTTAAAGCTCAGTTTGCAAATAGCAGAATCATTTAGCTGCGTCGACGAGACTGTCTTGAGTTTCGTTTGGAAGGCTGGGCAGGGGGAACCAGGCTTCTTTTGCCTGTGCCAATCAATTCTTCACGGCCTAATCGCTGCAGGGCTTCACGCAAGACCGGCCAGTTTTTCTCATCGTGGTAGCGCAGAAAGGCTTTTTGTACACGTCGTTGTTCGATGTCTTTGCAGACGCTTAGCTTTTCTCCTTTGTAACGCAGTTTTTGTAACGGATTGCGTTCCGAATAATACATGGCAGTGGCGAGCGCCATGGGTGAGGGGTAGAAAGTCTGTACCTGGTCCGGTTTGAAGTTGTGGTCTTTTAACCACATGCTCAGGTTTAACATTTCCTCTTCGCCACAGCCAGGGTGGGCTGCTATAAAGTAAGGAATTAAATACTGCTCCTTGCCAGCTTTTTTGGAGTATTTGTCGAAGAGTTTCTTGAAATCATCGTAGGCCGAGATGCTGGGCTTCATCATCTTCGACAGTGTGTTTTGTTCACTGTGCTCCGGTGCAATCTTCAAGTAACCACCCACATGATGAGTGACCAACTCTTCGATGTACTCAGGGTCTTTCAAGGCCAGGTCATAACGCAGCCCTGAAGCAATCGCGACACGCTTCACTCCTGGCACAGCTCTGGCCCGGCGATAGAGTTTGGTGGTCGGGCTGTGATCAGTGTTCAGATGTTTGCAGATATTGGGATAAACGCAGGACAGTCGTTTGCAACTCTTCTGAATCTCAGGTGATTTGCAGTTGAGTTTATACATATTGGCGGTAGGACCACCCAGATCGGAAATCGTGCCAGTGAAACCTGGCACCTGATCTCTGATTTTTTCAATTTCTCGAATAATGCTGTCTTCGGAGCGACTTTGAATGATGCGTCCTTCGTGTTCCGTGATGGAACAAAACGTACAGCCACCAAAACAGCCACGCATGATGTTGACCGAAGTTTTTATCATGTCGTAGGCAGGAATTCTGGCATCGCCATAGCTGGGATGAGGGCGTCGCTGATAGGGAAGATCAAACACCCAATCCATCTCATCGGTTTCCAGGGGTAGAGGCGGTGGATTTACCCAGACTTCCTGATTGCCATGCTTCTGCACCAAAGGGCGTGCGTTATAAGGATTGGACTCCTGATGCAAAATACGCGAGGCATGGGCATAGAGAACCGGGTCATTTGTCACTTTATTGAAGGACGGTAGCCGGATATAGCTGGTGGCTTTGTCGTATTCGGTTTGCCGTTGTAGTGGCAAGGGAATGATCTTTACTGCTTGCGTATCGGAATTTGCACCTGATGATTCGGTTGCGTCTGCCTGCGCCTTAACAGAGTTTTCATGATAGTCATAAGGGTTAGGCAACTTATCTATTTTGGCTGGCCAATCGATACGGGTGGAATCGATTTCAGTCCAGGCCTCGGGCATCTTCTCCAGCAACAGAGCACTGCCACGCAAATCCCAGCACTCTTCTATGGTTTTACCTCTGGAGAGCTGGGAAGCGAGTTCCACAAGTGCTCTTTCGGCATTGCCATAAAGCAAGATGTCGGCATTTGAGTCTACCAGTACTGAGCGACGCACCTGGTCGCTCCAGTAGTCATACTGCGCAATGCGTCTGAGACTGGCTTCGATGCCGCCAATGACGATAGGTGTGTCGTAGTAGGCTTCCCGGCAACGCTGACTATAGACGATGACTGACCGATCTGGCCGCTTGCCAGGTTCAGCATGGGGTGTATAGGCATCGTCGCTGCGTAACCGCAAATCTGCCGTGTAACGGTTGATGAGCGAGTCCATATTGCCGCCGGTTACACCGAAAAATAGATTGGGTTTCCCTAAAGTCTTGAACGGCTCGGCTGAGCTCCACTCCGGCTGCGAGATAATGCCAACCCTGAAACCCTGTGCCTCTAACAAGCGCCCAACCACTGCCATACCAAAACTTGGATGATCGATATAGGCGTCGGCAGTCACTATGATGATGTCGCAAC
>JAKSCP010000539.1 GCA_022360535.1 Pseudomonadales bacterium
GTTGAATCGTGAATTGAGGCGTGAATCGAATTGCATTACGCCGCAACGAGTTTTCTGACCACGTCGGTGTAACCCTGACAGATGTCTGCTTCTGAGAGCAGGCCTTTTCGCTTTAATGCCTGATGAAAATCAGCAAGCCGGTACTTGGGAATGGCGGGAACTAAATGATGCTCCAGGTGATAGTTGACACTGTTCGGCGCAAAAGTAAATCGTTCCCACCAGCGCGGAATAGTTGTCCGCGTATTCTTAAGTGGATCCATGCTGGTCAGGTCTGGCACCGCAGCATGCTCTGCCAGATTTCTGATACGGCTACACACCATATAAGTACTGAAATAGGCAGCGACCCAGAGCAAATAAAGCAGCGGATACCCAAGCGCTGCTAACACCGAAAACAAGACTAGATTACTGAATACCGGCCTGTACCATCTCACCAGAAGATTCTTGAAACTAAATCGTTGTCTGCCATTCTCGTCTCGATAAAGTATACCGTTGGCGAACAGTTGGCCTTTGGTGATCTTCCAGGTTGTTTGTCCGGTGATGTCGCGCCAGAGTTTACGTCGGAGCGCATGTTTGCTGACAGGATAACGCTCGTAACGATGCAGGTCTGGGTCTTCCTGGTTACCAATTTCCCGGTGGTGCTTTAAATGGCTGGTCATGTAGTCATCGAGTCTGTACAAGACTGGCGCTGCCCCAAGCCATTCACCTACAAATCGATTGAGTTTCTTGTTGGCGAATAGTGAACCGTGCCCACACTCATGCATCAAGGCACCGCAACCAAGCTGCCTGCCGCCGAGAATGACCAGAGCTAACACCACGGTGAGAATATTCGGTTGCCATGCAACCAGGGTAAAGGCCAGCGCGATGATTCCCCAATGACCCAACACAGTGACCCATGCCAACAGATCGCTGCGCCTACAGTAAAGCTGTAGCTCTTCCTTGGAAAAATGATCTGCGACTCGAGTCATTGCAATCGACGAGTTTCTCTAGCTGCGTGAATTAAGTGTCTCGATAAAAGATCGCGTCATGGCGCCAGTGCCATCAGGTAATCCTGTTGATCGGGAGGCTAATGGGCATATTCCATTGGTGGTGACCAATCCATCAGTTTCGGTACCCGTGCCCGTAAATGTGCCTCCGCGAAAACTTGGGCGTTCTTCAACATTTACCGGCGATGCATAGGCATAACGTTTTCCTTGCAACACCCCGGCTTCCGCCAGATATCCTACGGCCCCTCTTGAAGCAGCAATTGGTTTGTCGCTGGCCGCCGCCAACTGCACAAGCTGAACCACTTCCACTTCATAGGGCGAACCTGGGGGTGGCGCCATGCAAGGCAGCGCAATCGCACCGAAATCGTCCATATCCACATCCGCTATCTTGTGATTCACCGCAATCGACACTGACCCTGCCTGCAAGTCTTCGCCGTCAATAGTCGCGATCTCCACGCGATAGCCTTCCGCTTCCAACATGTCTTTCATTAACTGCACTTCTTCTTCCAGCATCACTTCCAGATTGCGTGAGCCTTCTCGAATAAACATCAACACAGTATTCTCGTCTGCGAAAACCTGAACCGAGACTGCCAGACTGATGAGCAGTAAAATCTTGGTAAACAGTTTCTTCATAACGTATTCCTATCTAAGTCTTCGATGTTCTATGTTCTTGTGCCTTTCAAAAATCTCTTGAAAAAGTCTGACAAAGTTTTTTCACTGAGATCAGTTAACTCACCAGCATCATAGAATGTGGAACCACACACCGCACAAGATTCGATCCAGATGTGTGGCTGTGCCTGATCTTCAATCTTATCCGTCTTGACCTTGCACTTGGGGCAATCGATATCATCAACACTATCAAACTTCTTGCCGAGAGATTCTGACCCGGTATCGACGTTGGTGTCCGGACCCCAAATTGCCAGCAGCTTCGTTGTCGTGCCTGGAGGCACAAAAAGTCCGTAACAGCGGTTACATTGATCGACATTGACTTCTTCAGCGACATTCTTGGTTTCAAGCTCGCCATCACATTTTGGGCAATCCATTTGGAATACTTCTCTACTCTCTATTCTCTACTTTTTTCTTTTTTCTTTTTTTATCTTGTTCTGTATCTTGTCTTCTATCCAGAGTTAACGATCATGGATTATTGCGCGCCAGGCGGCAATCTATAACCAAGCGGTGGTGGGCGATCACCGAGAAGAGGAACGTATTCCCAGTCATCTGGCAGGCGTTCGTCATATTCCGCTTTTGCCGCTTCAACAAGGTCCGGATTGGTAAGCAAATCAACTGCAGTAAACGCTAACGTCTTTGCAGCTACAATCATGCCCTTATTGCCAATGGTGGTGCCACCGGCGGCCACTGCCTGCCAGGAATGGGAGGATGTTCCAGGAACCCAGGTCGCAGCTCGCATGCCACCGGTTGCCACTGCCCAACTCACATCAGCCACGTCTGTTGATCCCCCACCACCACGCTCATTGATGACCATCGGTCGGATTTGTGCAGCGTCTTCAATGGGTGGAGCAGTTGCCGGCAGCGCCTGGCGCAAGGTATTTGCGAACTGGCGCTCTTCGTCGTTGTAAACAACCCCACCAACTCTCTGCAGATTGTCGTGAATTGCTTCCTGCAAGGAAATATTCGGCAACACGTTGTAGATGCCATGAATGACTTCAAATTCCATCTCGGTATCAGTTCCGTGAGCAGCCCCCTCGGCTGTTTGCACAACCCGATCGAAGATCGCATTGACTTGTGCAGGATTGGGGTGGCGAACATAGTAATAGACTTCAGCGTAATCAGGGACGACGTTAGGAGCAGCGCCGCCTGAAGTGATCACGTAATGTATTCTGGTTTCCATCGGTACATGTTCGCGCATAAGATTTACCATGTGGTTCATCGCCTCCACACCGTCCAATGCCGAGCGACCACGTTCCGGTGCACCTGCAGCATGGGAAGAAAGACCAGTAAATCTGAACTTTGCGGATTTGTTCGCCAAAGAGCTGCGGACATCTGCGGCGTTGGAGTCACTTGGGTGCCAATGCAGTACCACGTCGACATCATCAAACAGTCCTTCCCGAACCATATAGACTTTGCCAGCACCTCCCTCTTCCGCCGGTGTGCCGTAGAGTCGTATCTCTCCAGCCTGACCTGTTTCCTCCATCCACTCTTTGGTTGCAATGGCAGCCGCGACTGAGCCGGTACCGAACAGATGATGGCCACAGGCATGACCCGCTAACTTGTGGCCAATTGTTGTGCGCAATGGATTTCGATCTTGAGTAATGCCCGGCAAGGCATCGTATTCGGCAAGTACCCCAATGATTGGTCCGTCATCACCACTGCTCCAACTGGCGACAAAGGCTGTGGGGATTCCAGCCACGCCTGCACTTATTTCAAAACCCGCTTCAGCTAACTGTTGTTGCAGTAGAGCGGTACTCTTCCGCTCAAGGTAGCCCACCTCTGCGAAGTCCCAAATCTGTTGAGCAACTTCTCCATAGTGCGTCGCTCTCTCATCAATTGATTGTGCTATCCGCGACTTGGCGTCTTGAGCAAGAACGAAACCAGATACGGCCATAGCGAACACGCCAATAGCCCATGCAGACAACAACTTGTAGCCAGTTTTCATGTAATTCTCCGATTGGTATTGGAGGAGATCGTTTATGCAATTTCCCCGCATTATAGCGCCATTCGAGCACCGTCAAACCATGAATATCCGGGCCGCAGACCGATCAGAATTCAATTGGCACATAGATCCCCGCACGCAGACTCCTGGTCTTTTCGTTGTAACTGATCAGGGCCTCGCCAAACCCATCGTAATAGCTCAACATAAATCGGGAGTTGAGCCAGTAGCTCATGGTAGTGATTAAATCTATCCGATAACTGTACTTACTGGTCTCATGCCCTTTCAGGGTTGTAGCGCTTAACTCCCAGGAGTCGTTCGGCGAGTAAGTGAATTTGGCTTCAACGTTTCCGAGATAGTCGGTGATATCAAAGTTTTCGACTCCCAGGTTCACCACATCCCAGGCCTTCAGTCGTACTGACAGATTCTGCTCGGGGAAACGGAAACTTTTCTGCGCGTAAATCCTGTCCCAACTGCGAGAAGCAAGCCCATCCAGTCCGTTGGACTGATGCTCAAAACCGATCCTGTCTACCACCTGACCCATTTCGTGTGGGAGGAGCCCTTTGTCTGCCCGGCTATCTTCAAAATCCCAAAATATTTCTGGATTGTAGTTGTGCTCTCTGAACGGTGCAGATGATTCTGCGATATCCCACCAGGACTTCTGGGAATAACCAAAGTGCAAAGGACTGAGTCGTTCAAAATCTTCCTGATTTTGAAACATGCGGAACTTCATGCCGAACTCGAATCGTATATCAAGGGTTTTCCCGCTGAAGGGGTCAGAGCCATCCCTGTTTTCCATTGAACCGAACAGAATGAAATTCTCTTTATAGGGTGTGAAGAAATTTCTGAATCCCGGGGGCATCTCTACCTCAGTCAATGGCGCGTCACTCTCAGAGGACTCGATTGCTGTCATCGATTCCGCTCTGGCGGTTTCACAACGTCGTCTAATTTCGGCCACTGTCAGATTACTGTTGGGAGGTTGATTGACTTCCCGCAGCAGGCAGCTTTCATAGCTTCCCACTTCGGCTGCGACGACAGATGAATACGGCACCGAGCCAAGCACAATCAATAGTGCAGAAATCAGTGCTTCTCGAGTTAACCCACTACTACGCATTGCCACCCCCAATTCGAGTCTGCATGGTTTACCTATAAGACTATCAACAGCATAATACTGCCGCGCACCTTAGAACAGCAGACTACTGACAAATTGTTGCAGCTTTTTGTTGTAGCTTTCTATAGGTTATCTATAGGCAATCCCCTAGCGGGTCGCATTAATAAGCAAGAACGAATAACAAGAATAATAGGTAGCCATCACTTTGCTCACTACTCTCGAAACAACTGCCATTGCAACCTGGGTGGGAGAATCGCTCTATGCTTACCCGGGCTTACTGGCTTGTCACATCGTGGGGCTGGCGATTGTGGTCGGCGTCTTCGCCATGCGCGATCTGCGCCTGTTGGGGGTCGCTGCAGATATCGATCTCGCGGTCTTTCTGGAACTCAAACGGCTCGCCTATGCTGGCTTCACCATAAACCTTGTGTCAGGTCTGCTCTTATTTAGTTCGCAAGCGAGCTATCTGGCAACAAGCATCCCCTTCCTTAGCAAGATCGTTTGTGTTGCAACAGGAATGGTACTGGCGTTTTTTCTGAACGGCAGACTGGGTGAGGACTTTACAGGATCAGGGCACGCAGTGGCGATTGATGCCAAGACTCGGGGGCTGGCCTGCCTGTCCCTGGCCTGCTGGTGCGCGGCAATCATTGCAGGACGTCTAATCGCTTACATCTTTTAAGTCTATGTGGAATTTCTTCGCCGATCTCGCAGCCGATAGTGCACTCAATCAGTGGATTGCTGAGACGTATTGGCTATGGCCTGTGATGGAGATCATTCATTTCATCGGCTTAACGCTGCTTCTGGGTGGACTCATCATTGTAGATCTCCGCATGGCTGGGCACATTCAGTCGATTACCCGGGCCAGTACGCATCAGTTGCTCCCACTGGTCATCGTTGGTTTCGTTTTAAATGTGGTAACCGGTGTTTTGTTCTTTTACGGTGATCCCGGACGCTACTCCATCAACATCGGTTTTCAAATCAAGATGGTGCTGGTCTTGATTGCAGGACTCAACGCCCTGCTTTATCACTGGCGGGTGTTTCCCATTGTGGAGAAGCTCAATGAGGGCGACGAAACGCCCCTGCTTGCGCGGGCAACTGCCTACACTTCTTTGACCATGTGGGCCGGCGTACTATTGGCCGGCCGCTTGATACCCTACGTCGGTACTGGTTAGCTTCTTAATTGCGCAAATGTCCATCCATGGCTCACTAGAAGAGCGCTTTAATCGTACTTGGATGGATAGAATCGCACTGAAGCGCGGGACGCTTCGGGATCGCAATCGTAGGGCTGCAATTTGTAACCGGGCGCTGAAGGCAACCAACGAGTCGTATACGAAGTGGGTTCCAGCAGGAACATCGGATCTTCTAAGGTGAGGGTCATTTTCAATTCGTCCCCTTCACGCCAGTAGCGTTCGGTCACAATCTTCTGGGCAGAAGAGGGAATGCCGTTATAATCATCGAAACCCGCCACATCAAACACGAAGTGAGTCGTGGTTACGTATAAGGATCCGTCCTCGTAATAACCAGTTGAAAAACCCTGAATACTGAAATCGGTTGCTTTTGGTTCTCTCCCGTCTAACCAAACGGTGCGCAACTGATCATCTTTTTCATAGCGAAACATGACCCGATCAGGCCATTGCGTGACCTGCATGGCATAGGGATCGTATTGGATGGCTGGAGAGGAGGCTGGCTGGCAATCGTATTTTGGCGCCATGATCTCTTCCCAGACTTCCTGATAGGCCAGGGCTCGCGAGTTCAGTTTTGGGAAGTTGTCTTCTCCCCATGGTACATCGGGGCCATTTACTGGCCTTACACTGAAACCACCATCCCACAAACCATTCAGCTCGGGAATTTCATCGTCACTCTGAGCACTAAGTTGGGTAATCGTAAAGCTGGCGGTCAGCAAACCAACAGCAAGAAAGGAAACCCGTCGTTGTATGTTCATGGTCTTCTCCTCTTGCTAAATCTTAGTTCTGATCTTCTTCTTCGACTCGACCGCCGCGCAGTACCGGGCTGCCATCTTCGCGAGTCATGCGTACACAGCATAAGCCACGGGAACCTTCGGCGCGGGATCTATTGCCTGTCACTTTCACAGTCATTCCAACTTCTAAAGTGTCAGGTGTCCAGCCGGTTCTGCGTAAGCTTACCGGGGCACCGAGTTCCACCTGCCATTCAACATTCTCCCCAGTGTCCTCTGTTACATCCAGAAACAGGAACGCATGGGGATTACGGAATACGAAGCGGGTAATGGTGCCTTCGATAGAGATCCGGTTATCTGGATCGTAAAACGGCGCACTGGCATGGTGGGCTGCCAACGGAATGGTGATTGAAGATAGCAAGAGTACGAAGCCCGCTAGGAGCCATTTTTCTGAGCGAAAACGCATACTGTCTCTCCTGATACCAGTGCACAGCAGCGCACACTGGATGATTATTATTCTGGCCCCAGACTAATGAGTCTCCTCACCTGAGTCAACGTTCATTTGAAACAGGCTGTAACAAAAAATATCCAAAAATATTAGAGACTTAGAGCCACAAAAACCGACCTGGACTGGCAGCCGGATAAGGGCTTAGAGGTAATTTTCTCCCACTGAGCAGGCTGCTATTCGGCTGAGATGGCTGTAAGGCAGTCCGGTCTTCTCATGCCAGTCGTTGAATTGTGCCTGCACTTTTTTTAAGTCTCTTTGGCTACTGGGCACCTCCGCGATATCCAGGCCAATGCTTTTCAGTAAGGTCACCACATCCTTGGAAAGCACGAAACAGTCCTTACCCATACGTCGCAGAAACCAAAGCGCACTCTGCCCACCAAGTCTGGAACCATGTTTTTTCAAATAAAGCTGCAGCCCTATGTGATCTTGTGCTGGCCATTCAGCAATAAACTTTCCAAAGGAACCGTGTTCCCGACTAACTTCAGATACGAAGAACACATTTTCCCGCAGTGCCTTAATCTTCTGCCAATTGCGAACTACACGCCTGTCGCTGGTATAGGCCTCCCATTGCTCCGGTGACAAGAGACTCAACTTGTCGAGATCGAATTGAAAAAATGCCTCTTCGAATTCAGGCCATTTACTCTCTATCACTTTCCAGCTAAACCCCGCTTGATTGATGCAGCGGGTCATCATTGACAGGTATCGGTCATTACCGATCGCAGCCAGTTTACGTTTGCTGGCTACCTTGGGAAGTAATTTTTGCAGCGCAGCCTTGCCACCCTTACGCTTCTCCGCGCGCTTCTGAACCTTCTCAAACTGACTCATCTCGACTCAACCTGCCTTTTGAGAAACTATCAGTGAGAAGTCACTGCTAATCTCGCCTGATTGAATTAGTTTTCTTTCTTCCTGAAATAGACCCTGCAAAATGGCCTGGCCCTCTTTGGATTCGCTCAAGTTTCCTGCGATATTGTCCAGAACGAGGTGCAACAGTGTGCCTCCGAAATCTCTTCTCTCGATTAGTTCAAATTTTTCCATAACAGCCGGGATGATATCTTGAGACCGGATGGCTTCTGTCGGATCGTACTCATTCATTTCATCAATCGTCATCTTTGCTATCTTCTCTTTATACCCCTCTTCTTGTCGAATTAGTTGTCGGTAGGAAATGGGTATTGAATCAAGCAACTTTTGAGCATAGTGCATTTGTTTTTCAGTCCACTGGAATTGATTGGGACCGATGTACTCATTAAACACAAATAGCCCACCAGGAATTAGTGATTGATGAACTTGAGAGACGTAATGTTCGAGGTTTTCTATGTGGTGAATGGATTGCGACGCAAAAGCAGCTTCATAAACAGATAATTCAAATTCCAATCTGTTTAGATCAGCCACTCTGTATTGAATTCTCGAAATCATCTTGAAACGTTTCGCTTCGCTGATCGCAACATCAATCGCTTCTGAAGAGACATCAAAGGCGTCAAATGAATGGGCAATTCCTAAGTCTAAAGCATGCCGTTCCAAACCACCGCCGCCACACCCCAGACTTAGTGCCTTGTTAACTGGCGCCTTGAAGTAGTCGTGTGCAATAGCTGAAAGCCAATCCCTGTTGGTCTGCTTGGAAACGAGGGGATTGATGTAGTGTTGAAGCA
>JAKSCP010000234.1 GCA_022360535.1 Pseudomonadales bacterium
ATTCGAGCAGTCAATGCGGCCTCGATGTTCATGTGTACGTCTTCCAGTTCTATGGACCAGTCGAAGTCCCCGGCGGCGATGTCCTGTCGAATTGACTCCAGTCCAGACTGGATCTGTTCTGCCTCGTCATCGCTGAGGACACCGACTTTGTTCAGCATGCGCGCATGGGCAATCGACCCCTCGATATCATACTGATAAAGGCGTTTATCGAATTGCACGGAGGCGGTGAATCGTTCGACGAATTCATCGGTTGCTTCGCTGAAGCGGCCGCCCCAAAGCTTGTCTGATTTTTCCTGGTCACTCATGGTTGCTACCGGTTTGAGCGGTCTGGCACGACCGCTAAGGGCTGGCGATTATACAGGAAGCCTCCATATTGAAGAAGAACAAGGCAGCCAGCATTCAGACAAAGCGGCTTTTATCTCGTAAAATGGAAGCTGGTAGGGACCACCCAGGGCCTGTTGTTGGGATGTTGTTGAGACAGTTACAAGCATGAGCACACTACGAATCGCGACGCGCAAGAGTCCACTTGCCCTGTGGCAGGCAAATTTCGTCAAGAACGCGTTGATCCGTCAACACCCAGACATAAACGTAGAGTTGGTGCCCATGACAACTCGCGGTGATCAAATTCTCGACTCTCCTCTGGCAAAGGTTGGCGGCAAGGGGTTGTTCGTAAAGGAATTGGAGCGGGCCATGTTAGATGGGGAAGCTGACATTGCAGTGCATTCGATGAAGGATGTACCGATGGAGTTTCCTGAAGGACTGGGTCTGGCTGTTATCTGTGAAAGAGAAGATCCCGCCGATGCCTTTGTGTCGAATGCGTACGCAGAGCTTGCGCAATTGCCCGCCGGAGCAAAGGTAGGAACTTCCAGTTTTCGTCGTCAGTGCCAGTTGAAACAATTTAGGCCCGATCTTGAGATCGTGGATTTGCGCGGCAACGTAGGTACTCGCCTGGCAAAACTCGATGCCGGTGACTATGACGCTATCATTCTTGCTGCTGCCGGATTGATTAGACTGGAGCTGAGTGAGCGCATCAAGGAACGAATCGATTTTGAGCAATGTTTACCTGCCGGGGGGCAAGGTGCTGTCGGTATCGAATGTCGAATGGATGATATCGAGACGTTGCAGCTCATCGATACGCTGCATCATGTCCCTACTGCTGTAAGAGTTACCGCTGAGCGCGCGGTAAACGCTCGCCTGCAAGGTGGTTGTCAGGTACCAATAGCGAGCTTCGCTGAACTGCATCAAGATACTCTATTACTCCGCGCTTTGGTTGGTTCTCTGGATGGCAGGCAAATCTATCGCAGCGAACGAGCCGGCAGTTCTCATGAAGCTGAACAAATGGGCATTCAGGCTGCGGAAGACTTGTTGGCTCAGGGTGCAGACAAGGTGCTTGCCGAAATTATGTCCCAGGCTGATGTGGTTGAATGACTCTCACTGATATTCGCGAGTTAGACCTAAGCGGTCTATCGATTCTCGTTACGCGGCCACTGCGCCAACAACAAAGCCTCTGCGAAAAAATAGCGGCAGCAGGTGGAAAACCACTCTCTTTCCCGCTCATTGAAATAGCCTCACTCAAGGAATCCAATGAAATAGATGCAGCGAAACAGGCAGTGCAGGACCTCGATCAGTTCGACGTATTGGTCTTTGTCAGTAGCAACGCTGCAAAGCTGGGTGCTGATTTAATCAATGACTACTGGCCTCAATTCCCCGTCGGAGTTGAAGTAATCGCGATCGGTAAAACAACAGCCGAAACAATCACTGCACAGCTTACTTGTCAGGTGGTATGCCCCGATCAGGGCTCTGACAGTGAAGCAGTGTTAGCCTTGCCTGGTCTGCAAACGGTTGCCAACAAAAGAGTCGGCATTTTTCGCGGGCAGGGAGGTCGGGAACTGCTGGCGGCCACACTGCAAGAGAGGGGAGCAGATGTCCAGTACATCGAAGTCTATCGCCGGGTTCCCATTCCGCACTCTGCTGCTGAGATTAGTGCGAAACTAAGGGAAAACTCCTGCGATGTGATTACCGTACATAGCGGTGAGTCCTTACAGATACTGGTTGATCAGAGCGGCGATAACATCAAGCAGATCACTCTGTTACCATTGGTTGTACCGTCGCAGAGGGTTGCGCGGCAAGCGCAACAACTTGGCTTCGAAAAGGTTGAGTGCGCCAATGGTGCCGATGATGACGCCATGTTAAACACTCTGCAGCAACTGTCGTCGCGCGCCGACAACACTAGATAGATGTAGAGAGTAAGTAATAGCAGGAACAGCTGTGGCAGAAAAGCCCGAAACACCGAAAATTCTTGAAGAGATTTCCAAGGGGACCAATCCCAAGTCTGGTGCAGCCAGTTCGCGCTCTCAGAAAAATGCGCGCCGCCGATTTCTCATCATCCTGTTGATGTTCCTGCCGCTATTCGGTGGTCTTGCCTACCTGGGCTATTTTCAGATGAGTGTGCAGTCAGAGTTGGTTTCGTTACAACAACAGAATGCCACCCTGGAAGCTGCGATCGCACAATACCAATCGCAATTGAACACGCTAAATTCAGAACTGGCAAACATCCCGCAGCAGGTAGAAATTGATGATTCGGCAACACGGGAACTCTCTTCTCGAGTTGATTCTGAGTTGGCTGGACTGGAAGCACAACTGAATGCACTTGCAGCAGAACAAGCAAGCAATGTCGCGCCACAAAACTTCGAGTGGAAAATACTCGAGGCCAACTACCTGGTGCAGCTCGCAAACCGTAAGCTACAACTGGAAGCAGACCGCCAGTCAGCTCTGGTATTGTTAGAACAAGCAGATGCTGCTT
Organism: Pseudomonadales bacterium; assembly: GCA_022360535.1. Classification (GTDB taxonomy): domain Bacteria; phylum Pseudomonadota; class Gammaproteobacteria; order Pseudomonadales; family Pseudohongiellaceae; genus UBA9145. Next base: position 2,804 of record JAKSCP010000234.1, read on the forward strand.
TGCTGGAGTCCGGCAGTAACAATGTGCTGCGAGCCAGGCAAGCCATCGCTGATGATTTGGTGCTGTTGCGTGAGCTTCAAACCTTTGATCGGGAAGGTTTGTATATTCGAATTGGGAATCTGCGGAACGAAGTTAGCACCATCGATTTACTCAGCTCGATGCGCGAAGGTTTCCAGAGTCAACGCAATGAATCATCAACGGCGGTGATTATGGATACTGAGCAACAGGGATTCATTGACAGCAGTTTGGAATTTTTGAGTAGTGTCTTTGTCTGGCGCCGATGGGAAGATTCTCCGCAAGCCATACTGGTACCTGGTCAAGAAACACTAATCTTGCAGCGCATGTATCTCATCCTTGAAAGAGCGCAGCTCGCCCTGATGAGCTCAGACACGGCGCTGTATCAACGGAGTCTGGCTGAAGGACTGGAGTGGCTGCGACAATTCGCGGTGGTTGAATCCAGCGCCGGCCAGGCTGTCGCTGCAGAGCTGTCAGCGCTGCAACAAATCGATATCGCCCCTCAGCTGCCAGCACTGAGCCAGTCCACCACCGCAGTGCAACAATTGGCGGCAAACCTTCGTTAACATGATTCGCCTGTTTATCTTCAGCCTGTTAGCCATCGTTCTGGCCCTGTGGGTGACTTTGTATCTGGGGTTCCCCGCTGACCCTGGCTATCTGTTAATCGCGTTTGGTAACTACACTTTCGAAACCAGCCTGTTTGCTCTTTTGGTAGCAGCTATCTTTCTCTATACCGCATTCCGGTTGTTCTTAATCCTGTTTGACTGGATCAATCCTCTGCACTTATTGGCGGCAGGTAGAGAGCTGAACCTGCAACGCAAAGCCAAGGCGCGCAGCAATTCGGTGGAAGGGCTTTTATGCCTCGCTCGCGGCAATTGGCAGTCCAGCCTCAAATTTCTCAAAAAGGGAATGTCAGACAAAGACGCGACGTCAATCAACTACCTGGCTGCTGCTTACGCAGCCTTTCAGCTCGGGCAGCGGGATACCTGGATTGAGCTACTGGAAGAAGCGGAACAGCGCTTTCCGACTGCGCGTTCAACGATCAACTACGTGAAAGCCCAACTGCATTATCAGTCTGGACAGTTAGAGCAATCTCTGGCCGTACTTGAAGAGCTCAAGAAGAATGCACTGAATGATGGCAATCTGCTGAGCCTGCTAAAAGAGGTCTATGTGCAGCTGGATGATTGGCAGCACCTGGAAGAACTGTTACCAAGCCTGGAAAAAAATAAAATTCTTGATGCTGAGGACCTGGCAAGGGTGCAGAAGCGCATTTTCATGGAGAAGCTCTATGACAGTTTCAATAATGCCAGGGAAGGGAATACTGACAGCCTCGACGAGCTCAAGAAACTGTGGAAGAAAGCCCCAGCCGAATTTCACGAAGATGAGAAGGTGGTTACGCACTATGCTGATTTGTTAATGCAGCTGCAAGAAGATCAGGATGCAGCGAAAGTGTTAGAGACTGCTCTTTCTCGAACCTGGAATAGCAAACTGGTGCGCCTCTATGGAGCTAAAGAGTATGGTACGAGCGCACAACAATTGTTAGTTGCGGAGAATTGGTTGAAGACTAATCCTGCAGATTCAGAATTACTGTTGAGTCTTGGTCGCATTTGTATGCGCAATCAACTGTGGGGAAAAGCCAGAGAGTATTATGAGGCAAGCATCAAGATCGCACCTTCGGCAGAAGCCTACGGGGAACTAGGGCGCCTGCTGAAACATCTGGGTGAGATTGAAGCCAGTGAGACTTACTTGAAGAGTTATGGGGATTTAATGGGAGCTCAACTACCAGAACTTCCTATGCCCAAACCTGATCAGACAACCCACTAGAAGACCTACAACTACTTCCTGGGAAGCTCAATTCCCAATTCTTCCCACATAGCATCGACTTTCGATTTTACTTCTTCGCTCATGGTGATAGTGGTGCCCCATTCCCGATTGGTCTCACCTTGCCATTTACTGGTGGCGTCCATGCCCATCTTTGAACCCAGGCCAGCAACCGGAGAGGCGAAGTCGAGATAATCGATGGGTGTATTCTCGATCAGCACCGTGTCACGAGCAGGGTCCATGCGTGTAGTGATTGCCCAAATCACATCTTCCCACTGACGAACATCTACATCGTCATCAACCACCACTACAAACTTGGTATACATAAACTGTCGCAGGAATGACCA
>JAKSCP010000454.1 GCA_022360535.1 Pseudomonadales bacterium
ACCTGTCTTCTGTTTTGTAAGCCTTGAGTGGATGCATCACTCAGGCCACCATTCCCTGCAAGCACCAGGGAGCCACCGGTATCGCCTGCAGTGGCACCACCACGGGTGGCTTGCCAATGTTCATAGCTGGCGTAACGGGCAAAACGCAGGGCTTCATCCTGATCCGGGGTGGCGTCGTCACCCAGCGGGTAGATGATTTCGAAATCTCCCAGTATGCGAGCACCCAGCCGCTCGAACCACGGCCAGACACCCGTCCTGCTTTGCTCATACCAATAGTCGTAGCTGCCTGCGTCCAGATAAGCATGACGCATCATGATGACTTCTTGCTGGTTGACGCGTGGGACATCATTGCGTACTGGCACTGGGTCTTCTTGAGCGATCAGCTTAGTGCTGACCAGACAGCTTAGTATCATCCAAAAACTAAGTTTGATGCTGGATTCCTTGGGCATTAAAGTCTCCTGAGTTGTAGGTACAGACTGCACTCTGAATGCGTGTTTCTCGCCGCTAATGCAGAATAATTAAAGCACATTTACGTTGCCTGAAAACGCCTCACATCCTATGCTCGCGTTGTTATGACTGCTCTTTCCGCTCCCGTTACTGGCAAAGCACGTATCCAATCCATCGACACACTTCGCGGTGTGGCATTGCTGGGGATTCTGTTGATGAACATCATCGCATTTGCCAACCCCTTTGCAGCCTATTTGATTCCAACGGTGGATGGCGCCGACAGCGGCATTAATCTCGCTACTTTTATGACCATGGATATCTTTGTTGAAGGGGCGATGCGCGCCATTTTCTCCATGTTGTTCGGCGCTGGCATGCTGATCTTTCTAAACAAACCCAACAGTGATGCCGAGCGTACCAAAGGGCTCTACTATCGCCGCACTCTGTTGCTAGTTGCGTTCGGCCTGTTCAACGCCTACGTGTTGTTGTGGCTGGGAGACATTCTCTATGCCTATGGCATGACTGGTCTGATTCTCTACTTCTTTCGCGATGTGCCAGCAAAGAAACTCGTCATGATTAGTGCTGGCATCTTTTTGTTGTTGAGTATTGTTCATACCAGCGGCTATTACCAGGCAAGCACTTTGGGTGCAGCAGTTGATCAGATCGAAGCACTGCCAGCAGGCACTGCACTGAACGAACAACAACACCAGACTCTGGATGACTGGGATGCCTTTTTAGACCAGCAATTTGTTTCACCGGATTTGGTAGCGCAGCAACTTGAGGTCATGCAGTCAGGTTATTTCTCAGCTTTCGTCAACCTTGCGCCAATTAACCTGGTTCTACAAACACTCGGTTTCGTTGGTAATAGTTTCTGGGATGCGCTGGCCATGATGTTACTGGGCATGGCGTTTATGAAATGGGGGTTGCTCGATGCTTCACGCAGTTTACGGACTTACGGGTTGATGGCGTTCATAGGCCTTGGTATTGGGTTTCCATTGAACACCTGGGAGTCGGTGGTGTTTGTCAGTAGCGGTTTCGACTTGGAGTGGACAGCTTTCAACCGGCCAACTTACGACCTTGGTCGTTTATCTTTGGCAGTGGGTTACATCGGTGTGGTGATGTTGATCTGCAAACTGGGCATTCTGTCCTGGGCGCGATTCATTTTGGCCAGGGTAGGTCAGATGGCGTTGACGAATTACTTGTCTCATTCACTCATCTGCAGCTTCATCTTCATGGGATGGGGTTTGGGTCTGGCTGGACAGCTTGAACGTCTGGAAATCTATTATGTTGTTATTGGCATCTGGGTTTTCCAACTCATCACTAGTCCCCTATGGTTGCATTATTTCCGCTTCGGTCCAGCAGAGTGGTTGTGGCGCAGCCTGACTTACAAACAAAGTCAGCCACTGCGTATTCAATCGACCTGATTCACCGGCTGCGGCAAATGCACGAGTTTCATTGCTAACTGCTGTGCTTTGGCGTACCATGCTCGCCGCTTTCGACTTCCCGATCGCCGTTTCTACTGCGTCGTTTGTTCCTTCTTATACGTGCAGTTCTGCAGTACCTTGGTAAATTCAATTTTTCTGCTTCGGCAGAAGCTTACATCTCGACTCAAGCAGCGTGCCTGCTTTTATCCAAACCGGGTGTGAGTATGGTTCGGACATTCTAGAGATGCTGGAAAGAATGCATTTTAGTTTCGCTACTCTGCGTGAGTTGTTCAGGATCGCCATGCCGATGGTGGTATCCCAGGGTACCTTCGCGGTAATGATCTTTACCGATCGCTATTTCATGTCCCAGATCGATCCTGTGCACATGGCTGCGGCGCTGGGTGGTGGAGTGGCGACATTCTTCTCCTTCTGTTTTTTTTCCGGCCTGTTTTCTTATGCCAATGCCATGGCGGCACAGTATTTGGGCGCTGGTGAGAAGCACAAGTGTGCAAAGGTGGTGACTCAGGGTTGGATCATGGCTTTGATGTGCATTCCCTTTCTGTTCGTCATCACCTATTTAGTGTCCGGCCTGTTCGAGGCGATGGACCATGACCCGCAACAGGTTGAGCTCGAGCGTACCTATTACCAGATTCTGATGGTTGGTATCGTCATTACTCTAGCCAAGGTGTGTATCTCATCTTATTTCGCCGGCATAGGACGGTCCTATGTCGTCATGATTTGCGACGTCTGGGGTCTGGTGCTCAATGTGCCATTGGCTTACGTGATGGTGTTCGGTCATCTGGGTTTTCCCGCCCTGGGAATTGTCGGTGCTGGCATCAGTACCATCATTGCCACATTGTTTGCACTGCTGTTGTTCATCTTTTTCTATGTGCGTAAAGAGCATCGAGAGGAGTACCAGGTGCGAGAGTCTCTGGTGCTCGATAGAGGTATCTTGCGTCGATTCCTAAGGTTGGGATTTCCATCAGGGTTAGAACTGTTTCTCAACGTGGCAGCCTTCAATCTGTTTCTGCTGATGTTTCAATCCTATGGTGTTGCAGAAGGTGCTTCGGCGGCGATTGTATTCAATTGGGATATTCTTTCATTCGTACCCATGGTGGGTCTGAACATCGGCATGATAAGTCTGATTGGCCGCTTCGTTGGTGCACGTGATATGGCGCGAACCAATGAAGTAGTCACCGCGGGATTTGTAATCGGGCTTAGCTATTCTGGTCTGCTCGCTGTGCTGTACATTGTTTTCCGGTTTCCGCTGGTGGAAGTGTTTGCGCCTCCCCAGGGGGATTTCTCAGAGATTCGCGAGTTGGCGACATTCATGATGATAGGCTTGTCCAGCTATGCTATGGCAGACGCGGTGATTCAGGTCTGTGGGGGTGTGCTCAGAGGGGCCGGTGATACCCGCTGGCTGATGTATGTTTCGGTGGCCTTGCATTGGATTATGCTGGTTGCGGAGTACTTCATCATTCGGGTCTTCGAACTGGGACCAAGGGTTGCCTGGATCGCTTTCTGTGTCATGATTTTTGCCATTGCGGCGGTGTTTGCTTACCGCCTGTTTGGTAATCGCTGGCGCAAGCCGGAAGTCCTGGAATTGGTCATGACAGAGTAAGGTTTTCCCTTACTTGCAGCCACCTGCGATAGCAGTTAGATTCGTAAATCCCCTGAATCGAGCTCCAACAAGAGAGTCTGCTATGCGCTTCATAAATCAGCGTTTTTTCTTTGCCCTGGGTTTGTTGGTGGCGGTGATTACTACTGGCACTGTCCTTTCCCAGTCGCAATACCCGCAAAATCGGGGCTCTTGAATTCACACCCATAGGCCTGTCCGTACAATTTCGTCTGCTGGCCCACCATTTGAGAATAGGCGCCATCGTTGAAAACCACCATGACGATGTTGGCACCATACTCACAGGCGGTCACGAAATCGCCGATGGTCATGAGCGATGCGCCATCTCCGGCGATGCCGATGACATCCCGCTCGGGGAATTCCATCTTGGCAACGATGGCGGTGGGCAGAGCGAAGGACATGGCATTCCACACCCCGGATTGCATGAACGAT
>JAKSCP010000527.1 GCA_022360535.1 Pseudomonadales bacterium
CAACTCCTTATTCCTTCAAAATGAAATTTCAACAAAGTGCTGGAATTTTCAGAAATTTCGGGAGGGCATCATCAGTACTTTTACCTTTTTGCATTTGCATTGGCTGGAAACGGCCTGTCACATACTTAGTATCGTTCTTCCTTTCTATTTTACTAATTTACTTAGTATTTCTATGATTTCCTGGCGGATACAGGCATTACTGTAGTGGAAATTATACAGCGATATCAAAGGTTAAAGTCTCGACTGTACCCGCTCACGGGCAACCACCCACACCACCTGATGCTCGGTCAGGTCAACGGGCTGGAACCCGCATTTAACAGAAACTACTTTCAGCCGGTTTTAACAGACCGGCATGAGCTGGAGCCGTTCAGGGAGCTGGCCTCACTTTGTAACCGACTTGGCTTTATCCTGAGCACTTACCATCTACCGGACAAGAGCAAGGAAATTCGGATCAGACCGACCAACTCACACAGGTTTCCATTTGAGACAAGGGCTATTCCTTTCTACTACAACCGGCAAAATGGCCAGGGGAACAACCAGCCCGGAATGCCACTACCTGACTCAATCGATTATTTTCATGATGATAAAGATGCTCTGTTGGTAGAAGGCCTCATGGGTCTCACCAAAAAAGAAGCTCTGGATGCCCTTAAGGAATTAATCAGCTCTCATCATCTGGCCATAGGACTTGTAGCCCTGCGCGTTAGCAAAACAGCCCATAGCAAACCATATCCACTTCCTGAAAAACCTGAGCCAGGCAGTATCAGTGAATTCAATTTCAAAGAATTTGCGATTGAACACCCGGGCCTGTATCACGGAAGCTGCGTCCCCAAAGGAGGCACGCTGGCTGTCATATTCAGTGCCGAACCCGGGAATACGGATGGTCCGGTTGTCGGCACACTGGTACTCCCATACGTATGCTGTGGTCGAAAACAGGCAGCTCCTGACCCCAAACCATTTGTACTCAAGGCCACCGGTGATCAGGCCAAAGTACTGACAGACGACGGCCGAAGTTATTGCTGAAAACAGCCCAGCAATTTCCCGAGTTCCGTTGGCTTGCTGGAACGTAAGGCCGAAGCAGCCTATCAAGGCATCGGCTGGTAATTCCGGTAGCAAAGGGGGAAGCAACATGAACATCATCATTTTAAAGAACGAGATCGAAGTGGCAGAGCGTGGTGCGGACATTGTGTCCCACCAGCTCGCTACCAGGCCTGCATCCGTATTGGGTCTGGCGGCGGGACTCACACCGGTGAAGATGTATCGCTCGCTGGTTCAGCGATGCCAGGCAAGGCAGTTGAGTTTTGCCGATGCCAAGACCTTTATGCTGGATGAGTACGTGGGTGTGGATGCTAACAATCCACAGAGCTACAGCCATTTCATGCAGCAAAAGTTCTTCGACCTGATTGATATCAATCCCAGCAAGACGCATTCGCTACTGTGTGCTGAAAAGGCTGATTTCTATCAGCTGACAAGGGACTACGAACAGCGCATTCAACGCAGTGGCGGGATTGATCTTCAGATTCTGAGTGTTGGTGTAGACGGTGATGTTGGCTTCAACGAAGCCGGATCCAGCTTTGCTTCCCATACCCGTGTAGTGAAGCTTGGGGAACGCGCACTGAAACGTGTACCCCGGGCACACCGTAATCTGGGACTGGCGGCCACGATGGGACTGCGCACGATTCGTGACGCCCGACACATCGTATTGATGGCCACCGGTTCCCACAAGGCCCAGGCGATCAAGGCTGCCCTGGAAGGACCTATGAGTGTGAGCTGCCCGGCATCCTGCCTGCAGTTTCACAACAATGTCACTGTCCTGTTGGATGAAGCCGCTGCCCGCGACCTGGAGCAGAAAGCTATTCATCAATCCAGGTACCAACAACGCTTACAACTGCTCAAAGACTATGGTGCCAGCGCCAATGATGAGGTGGCATCGGACGTCAAAGCAGTTTATCCAGCAGCTTGTGCGCTGCGATGGGTATATCGAGTTACAAACATTGAAACAGCGCGCTGAATGCGGGCAAAAATTTTGGAGAGTCACCATGAATAGCATGAACATTACAACCGAAAACCGTGAAGCCACCGCTAACGCCGACACACTGGCAGCAGCGGGCAGCGTAAGTCGCACCAAGATGTTCCTGGGCACTTACACAGTGAAGCAACTTAACGAGCAGGGACAGCTTGAGACAGTAACCGTCAACATCCCTGATGAGATCTATTAACCAGGGAATGTGAAATCGGGGTAAGTACTATGTTGTTACCAGTAATTTTAGCGGGTGGAGTCGGATCCAGATTGTGGCCATTATCCCGCGGCCTTTCGCCAAAACAGTTTATGCAAATGCCGGGCAGTGACAGTTCGCTGTTTCAGCAAACGCTGCGCAGAATCAAACATCTTGAAGAGTCTTCTGAGGCGATCGTGGTGTGCAATGATGATCATCAATTCATCGCCGCTGAGCAGCTTTCCCAAGAGGGATTCAACAATTCGACGTTGCTGCTGGAGCCGGTTGGACGCAATACTGCGCCGGCGGTTGCCCTGGCGGCGCTGCGCGCACTGGAAGAGGGTGATGATCCGATTTTGTTGGTACTGCCAGCAGATCATCAGGTTCAGGATCTGGAAGCTTTTAAAACTGCGGCGGCAGAAGGGATTGAACTTGCCATGGAAGGCAAGCTGGTCACTTTTGGCATAGTGCCCGATTACCCCGAAACCGGATACGGCTATATAAAGAAGGCAGAACCGATGTCTATTGGTGATGCGTTCCAGGTTGCCAGCTTTGTGGAGAAGCCCGATCAGGGCACTGCCAAACGCTACCTCGACAGTGGTGACTATCTCTGGAACAGCGGCATGTTCATGTTCTCTGCCAGAAGTTACTTGCAGGAACTGCAGCGCTCCGCGCCGGATATCGCTCAGGCTTGCGCCACTGCTTACACTGGTGTGCCACGCCGCTCAAACCTGGTTTCCATCCCGCGCAACAAATTTGAACTTTGTCGTAGTGATTCTATCGACTACGCGGTGATGGAACAGACCATTAATGCGGCTGTGATTCCTCTGGATGCTGGCTGGAATGATCTGGGTGCCTGGGATGCACTATGGGAAACCGGCGCCAAGGACGCAGCAGGTAATGTGCGCTCCGGCGATACACTTCTCGAAGATGCCAACAATACCTATGTGCATGCCCAGTCACGCCTGGTCTCCGCCGTGGGTGTGAAAGACCTCGTCATTGTGGAAACTGACGATGCGGTGCTGGTGACCGATCGCAACAATGCCCAGGGCGTCAAGCAAGTCGTTGCAAAGCTGGAACGGCAACAGCGCAAAGAAACCGAACATCACACGCTGGTGCATCGGCCGTGGGGAACCTATCGTTCTCTGTCCATGGCCGCGGGTCACCAGGTGAAACACATCGTGGTCAATCCTGGAGCCCAACTGTCTTTGCAACTGCATCATCATCGCGATGAGCACTGGACAGTGATTAAAGGCGAAGGGCTGGTCACCTGTGGTGACCGTGAATTCCTGCTGGGCGAGAATGAATCCACGTTTATTCCCAAGAACGCCAAGCACCGACTTTCAAACCCCGGCGACACACCGGTGGAACTCATTGAAGTGCAAGTTGGCGACTACCTTGGCGAAGACGACATTGTTCGCTTTCAGGACAACTACGGACGAGCAGCATAACTCCTGTCTTGCTAGTGAGGTCGGTCATCCCCTTAGGCCGATCTCACTAGTATTTTTTGACTAGTCCGCGCTTACCGACTCACCGTCGCTGGTAAACACTGGTAGATGAGCTGAGTGAACAATGGTGCTGCTATCAAGGACGGACTGAGCGCGTTGATAAAACTCTTCAGCCAGCTTCTTTTTACCAAAGCCTGCATACCAATCCGCGATGAGCAGGGCACATTCAGCACTGATGATGCCGTTGTCGGGATATAGTTCAAACATGAGATCCCGATACATCTGCAATTTTTCCAAGCCCACCATGTAGCGTTTGTAGATGGCTTCTTTCTTATCTTCGATGATGTCCAGGTCAGCAAACAGACGTCGCAGGCGATAACTGGTGCTGCCGCCACCACGAATATTTTGCGCTTCCAGCCGATAGGCTTCCGCGAGTTCCAGCAGCAATTCACCATAAGTCTCATCATTGGCGATGCGGTTCAGTTGAGCATACTGCACAGCCAACTCATTCATGGACGTTACCTGAATCAGATGTGATGCCTTATTGCCTTTGCTGTCTTCATCGGAACCGCGCAGATGCACAGTGGCAATCCAGCGCATGCGTTGTAAACGATCAGGCGCGTTACCCTGATAGTGCTCGCCGATCAGGAAGGTGTAGTGCCTGATCTTTTCATTCACTTCTTCCCAGTCACCCCGGGTCATCTCGATCTCGATGGCCTGTTGCAGGAAAGGATATTGCAGAGCGGTATACAGGCCGTCTTCGATACGGGTGATTTGCATTGCACGATCGACAAATTCTTCTGCGGTATCCAGACGATTCACAGACAGTTGGGCGGAGATGAGTTGTTGCAATGGCTCTATCAGCTCATAGCTGAAGTAACCTACCTCCCTTTCCAGTTCTTCGAGATCAGTCTGGTACTGCTCTATTGACTGGCTACGGGAAGCAAAATCAGTCGCCAGTTCACTGGCATAAGTTGAAATTGGAAGTGCTGCGCACAGCACTGCTAGCGGAAATTTACAAAATCCAAATAGTTTTAACACGTTCACGACAAAGCCTCGTATTCCATTCACGAAATGCGTTAATTACAGTCGAGCGACAATGTTGTTATGCGTCCAGCGCTGGGTTGCCGCTGACTGCGGCGAGCGCTGTGATGTTATGAGTTGCTCAGTAGTCCTTACTGCAGAAATCCAAAATGCTCCTGCACCTTGGGTTTAGCAAAGGATGTGCCAAATCCCCAGACTTCAAGAAACGCGATAAAACCCGCGTTTTTTAATTGTGTGCAAACTATAGCCCCCTTACATTGCATCAACATGACGCGTCACTGCACAAAGTTGGCACATGTACAAAGTGACAAACGGGTGTCACGTTAAAGTGGGTTTTCGTGGCCATTCTGTGATATCAATAGACGCTAAACCTGCTGATTCCCTATGTTTCAAATTCGCCTCTTACTAACACTGGTCATGGTGATCGTGCTGCCGTCCTGTCTGGTGGGACCAGATTACGCACCGCCAGACCCGACAACCCCAGAAGCCTTGCTAGACGAGGACGAATTGGAGCGCCTGGAGGAAGAGGAGGTTGAAGATAGCTGGTGGGAGAACTTCAACGATGCCGGGCTTAATCTCTTCATAGAAAGAATGCGTGGCCAAAATCTCAGCCTGCGGGTCGCCGGGCTGCGCATATTGGAATCCCGCGCCATGCTGGGGCTGGCTGAAGCCCAGCTCTATCCTTTCAGTCAGGTGAATGCTGGCCTGAATCGAATCGATATCAGCCAGAACTCTGCTAACGGCGCCTTTGGCGACAACAGCTTCGCCGATGCCAGCGTATCCTTCGACTCCCGCTGGGAGATCGATTTCTGGGGCCGTTTTCGCCGCGACATCGAGGCAGCCGAGGCCCTCCTGGAGCGGGACATGGCCCAGTTTTCCGATGCCGTGGTTCTGGTCACTGCAGAAACGGCTCGTGCCTACATAACAGTACGTATATTGGAAGAAAGATTGCGTCTGGCCATCGCTAACGAAGCCACCCAAGCCCGCGCCTTGGAAATCGCCACCGTGCGTTTCGAAAACGGGGCCACTACAGAACTGGACGTGGCTCAGGCGGGCACTATTCTCGGTGCCACCCGGGCGGCCATTCCTGCACTGGAGGCTTCTCTGGTTCAGGCCAAAAACGCCTTGGCAGTGCTGCTAAACCAGACCTATCCAGAAATCGAGGCATTGTTAAATCAGGGGGGAGGTATTCCAGTTGCACCTGACGCCATTACCGTCGGCATCCCGGCCGATCTGCTACGACGCCGTCCCGATGTGCAGATAGCGGAGCGCAACCTGGCGGCACAAAGTGCCGGGATTGGAGTGGCCATGTCTGAGCTGTATCCCCATATCGGTCTCAATGGCTCCTTGGGTTTTCAATCCAGCGATGCCAGTAATCCCTTCGGTGGACCCAGTCCCGATGTGGATGACCTGTTTGACAGTGATAGCTCAACTGGTGCTATCGGGCCTTTTCTTTCCTGGAATGTGCTCAACTTCAATCGCATAACAAATAATATTCGGGTACAGGATGCACGTTTCCAGCAACTGCTGGTGGTCTATCGAGACACGGTCATCAGCGCCCTGGCAGAAACTGACAGTGCCATCGCGGCTTTTGATAAAGCCATCGATCAGGCGGATTTTTTAGAGTTCAGTGCCAATGCCGCATCCCGCTCTGTGGACCTGGCATCGATTCAATACCAGGAAGGTCAAACCGATTTCAACCGTGTGGCGGTTGCGCTGGAAGCAGCCAATGCCCAACAAGACCGCCTGGCCCAGGCGCAGGGCGCCATCGCCCTGAATCTTGTTTCACTTTATCGTGCCCTTGGCGGTGGCTGGCAAAACTTCGGAGACGATTATGTGCCCGAAGATATTCGCCAGGAACTGTTGCAGCGCACCAACTATTGGCAAGGAGTGCTGGAATAAGTTTCCGCATCGAATCCGGAGAACGCCGATGAATACAAATCGAATCTTAGCCATCTCAACTCTTGCTTCTATTATAGGTATCACCGCAGCCTGCAGTGAGCCGCCACCTCCGGTGGTGGATGTGGTGCGGCCGGTCAAGATTCAGGTGATGCAGGATGCCGGCGCTCTGCCCACACGCAATCTGCCAGGCACCATTCAGGCTGCACAGAATGCCGAGATGGCGTTTCAGGTTCCCGGCCGCATCATCGAGTTTATGATTCCCGAAGGGCAGGAGGTCACCGCCGGTACCGAACTGGCCCGCATCGATCCAAGAGATTATCAGGCCAGCTTCGATCAGGCTGAAGCTGCTTACAGTCGTGCCCAGGCTGAACTCGACCGCGCCGAGAGAATTTTTGCTCAGGACTCAGGTGCTATTTCAACCAGCGCCATCGAAGCCAATCGCGAAGCCGTGCAAGTGGCCGAAGCGAGTTTCCGCCAGGCAGAGAAAGCCTTAGAGGATACGGTCTTGCGAGCACCCTTCGATGGTTTATTGGCGCGCCGATTGGTTACCGATTTTGAAACAGTGCAGGCTCTGCAGCCGGTATTGATCGTGCAAGACTTGTCCGTATTGGAGATTGAAGTCGCTGTACCCGAGCGGGACTTTGCGCAAGCGGGTGAGCGCCTGCCACCAGAAGAAGCCACGGCGCGCTTTCGTCCGATGGTACGAGTCTCTTCCTACCCGGATCAAGAATTTCCCGCGCGCGTGACCGAGTTTGCCACCACTGCTGACCCTGGTACCCGCAGTTTCAGCCTGCAAATGGAATTCGACACACCAGAAGGATTGAATATTCTTCCCGGCATGACTGCACGAGTGCTCTATACCGACATCACTCTCAGCGCCATGACTTTACCATCTCATGCCACATTTTCAGATGACGCAGGTAATGCCAATGTCTGGTTAGTGGATACCAATTCTATGACTGTCTCGCCACGGCAAGTGGAACTTGGGCCCCTGGCAGGGGACCAGGTGCAGATTCTTGGCGGCATTCAGCCAGGAGATGAAGTGGCCGTGTCCGGGGTGAATCAATTGCGCGAAGGCATGGAAGTGACGCGACTCTAAAGTCGCCGGTCAGCAGTTAATTGACCAAGGTAAAACAACAGTGAATCTCGCCAAAATCGCTTTGGAAAATCGAACTACCGTCCTGGTGCTCACGACGGTATTTTTTCTTGGCGGCATCAATTCTTTTTCCAACCTGTCCTGGTTGGAAGATCCGGAGTTCACCATTAAAGAAGCCTTAGTCGTGACTTCCTATCCTGGCGCTGCTGCAACCGCAGTGGAAGAAGAAGTCACCGACGAAATAGAAATCGCTGTGCAACAACTGGCGCAACTGGATGAAGTGGAGTCTAAATCAGAGCGCGGCTTGTCCACCGTCACCGTGCGCATCAAAGACAACTACGATAAGGAAACCCTGCCGCAGGTATGGGATGAATTGCGGCGCAAGGTAAATGACGCCCAGGGCAGGTTGCCACCCGGTGCTGGCCCCTCCATTGTCGTTGACGATTTTTCTGATGTGTACGGCATCTTCATTGCCATTACCGGCCCTGAATACAGTTATGTAGAGTTGCAGGATTTCGCGGAGATGCTGCGTCGTGAATTGTTATTGGTGGAAGATGTCGCGAAAATCGATTTCTGGGGCGAGCGCACCGAAGCTATTTATGTGGAACCACAACGGGATGTCGTCTCACAACTACAGATCGTTCCTCAACAGATATTGCAGTCCTTACAGAATCGCAATGTAGTCGTCGATTCTGGCCGTATCCAAGTGGGTAGGGAGTATATTCCCGTCGAACCCACCGGTGAGTTTACCTCCGTAGAAGAAATTGGTGACTTGCTGTTGGCAACGCCATCTCCCCAACAGATCTACTTGCGCGATGTCTCTGAAATTCGTCGCGGTTACATTGAGCCACGCAGGGAAGCTTTGCGCTTCGACGGTAAAGCGGCCGTCGGCCTTGGCATTTCGACAGTTTCCGGCGGCAATGTGGTCAACATGGGTGAGGCTGTGCAGGCTCGTCTTGACGAATTATTACCGCGCACTCCACTTGGCATTGAGTACGGGGTGGTGTCACTGCAATCCGAAGCGGTTTCCACAGCGATCACTGGATTCGTTAATAGCTTGCTGCAAGCCATCATCATCGTGATCGTGGTGTTGCTGGCCTTTATGGGATTGCACAGCGGCCTGCTAATCGGTGGAGTACTGGCCGTCACTATCTCCGCCACGTTTATCTTCATGGGACCATGGAATGTCGCATTGGAGCGCATCTCCCTCGGTGCCTTGATCATTGCGCTGGGCATGTTGGTAGACAATGCAATTGTCGTGGTCGACGGTATGCTCGTGCGCATCCAAAAAGGCATGCAGCCAGAAGAAGCGGCGCAGGAAGTGGTCCGTCAGACCGCGTTGCCATTACTGGGTGCTACTGCTGTGGCCATCATGGCGTTCGGTGCCATTGGCTTGTCCGATGATTCCACTGGCGAGTTCTGTCGGTCACTGTTCCAGGTGGTATTCATCTCGCTTTCCTTAAGCTGGGTTACCGCGGTCACTCTAACACCAGTGCTTGGTGTAATGATTCTAAAACCCAATGTTGCCGCCAATGGAGAAAGTGGGGCACAAGACCCCTATGACAATCGATTCTACAGGGCCTATCGAAGTTTTCTCACCGCTTCCATCAAAGCCAAGTGGCGCTCACTGATGATTGTGATCGCCGCGTTTGTCGGTTCTATCTGGGCATTTGGTTTTGTGAATCAAAGTTTCTTCCCCGACTCTACTCGACCACAGTTCATGGTGGATCTGTGGTTACCTCAGGGCACCCACATCGACTACACCGAATCTATTGTTGTCGATGCTGAGGAATATTTATTGAGTCTGCCTGAGTCCACCCATGTGACCAGTCTAATCGGTGCCGGCGGCCTGCGTTTCATGTTGACCTACGGCCCGGAACGCCCGAATTCCGCTTATGCTCAATTCCTGGTAGACGTGGATGACTATCGGGTAATCGATCAACTCATACCCACTATCGAAGCCGAACTTATGTCCCGCTATCCCGATAGCATGGTTTTGGTGAAACGATTTCTCCTCGGTCCAGGGTCCGCTCCAATTCAGCTCCGCATCAGTGGGCCAGAATTGGACGAGTTGCGCGCCCTTGCCACCGAAGTAGAGAATGTAATGCACGCCGATGGCGGCGCCAAAGCCATTCGCACGGACTGGCGCCAGCGCACCAAACTCATTCGTCCCATCATGGCCAACGACGAAGCCAATCGTATCGGCATCGCCCGACCCGATCTGGCAGGTGCCATCAAGTATTCCTTTGAAGGGGTGATTGGTGGTGTGTATAGGGAAGGGGACGACCTGATTCCCATCGTGTTTCGCGAAGCCGAGCCTGAACGCAGCAACGTAAGCAATCTGCAAGACATTCAAGTCTTTAGCGCCGGAGTGCAA
>JAKSCP010000161.1 GCA_022360535.1 Pseudomonadales bacterium
AATGCGCGCATCGTCAAATTTGATGCCGAGGGTAACTTCATCAAGACCTGGGGATCAGCAGGAGTGGAGCCCGGTGAATTCAATGCACCTCATGGACTGGCCATGGATTCTCAGGGCCGGCTATTCGTTGCAGATCGCGGCAACAATCGAATACAAATCTTCGATCAGGAAGGCAACTTTCTCGAGCAGTGGCACCAGTTTAGCCGCAATAGCGGCATATATATCGACGACAATGACATATTGTATGCAGTCGACTCAGAATCAAATGAACGACGTGGACGCGGTGAATGGAAGCGTGGTATTCGCGTAGGCAGCGCACGCACGGGCGAAGTACAGTACTTTATCCCTGACCCTTTTGACGCCAACAATGGTCCTTATCGCACAAGCAGCGGCGGTGAAGGTATCGTGGCGGATAAAGATGGCATCATCTACAGTGCAGAAGTGGGTCCACGCTCGGTAAAGCGTTACGTGAGATTCGAATAGCCTCTGTACAACAACCCTGCATCTCTAAAAACTCACCAGCCAGGTTGAGAATCACCGACGGATTTCGACCTGGCTGAATACATTGACCTGATAGTTTTCCCTATTCTCAGATTTTTTTCTCAAACTCAACCACTACAGCAGACGCTTTAACCCTGCTTTTTTACATCCAGCATTTATCTACTTGCCTTAAGGAGAATTCACTAAATGGATCTTAATAACAAGACTGCCTTTATTACTGGCGGTGCGTCCGGTCTTGGACTCGCTACTGCAAAGCAATTCATCACCGAAGGTGCCAATGTGATGCTTTACGATCTCAACGTTGATTCATTGCAGCAAGCTGCTGAGTCACTCGGCGACAAAGCCGCTTGGTGTGCGGGAGATGTTTCGGATGAAGCCGAAGTTAACAAGGCAATTGCCGCCACGAAGGAAAAATTTGGCAGTATTCACATTAACGTGAACTCTGCTGGAATTGGCGGTGCTGCACGAACGGTAGGAAAGAATGGAGCAATGCCACTTGAGAAGTTTGAGCACATCATAAGAGTCAATCTTATAGGAACATTTAACGTCTTAAGGCTTTGCGCAGAAGTCATGCAAGTGAATGAGCCCACAACGAGTGACGGCGAACGCGGTGTTATTATTAATGTGGCCTCAATTGCAGCGTTTGATGGTCAAACAGGACAAGCCGGTTACGCCGCATCCAAGGGCGGCATAGTTGCCATGACTCTGCCCATAGCGAGGGATCTAGCGCAACGCGGAGTCCGGGTTATGACTATCGCACCAGGTATATTTGAAACCCCTCTGCTGGCTGCAGCACCAGATGAAGTTCGGGATCCATTGATTGCGATTACCCAATTCCCGAAACGTCTGGGTGATCCCGAGGAGTTCGCTGAACAGGCAGCCCACATCGTTCGTTGCAGCTATTTGAATGGTGAAACTATTCGCCTGGATTCCGCAATACGCATGCCTGCTGTATAGGCAGTGGAAGGATGACAACGGACAACGAAAAAACCGAGCTGTAGCTACTACTGAACTCTGCAGCTCAGCTCAGACTCTTTCTATTATTAAGGCTGTTGATTGACCGGCAGCGGCACAGAGAGTTACCAGCCCTGTCGCCAGCTCCCTTCGCTCCAACTCATCTACAAGCGTGCCCAATAAAATAGCTCCAGTTGCACCTAGTGGGTGACCCAAAGCTATGGAGCCGCCATTGGTATTGATTTTATCTCTGTCAATATTGAAGTGTTTGGCATAGACCAAAGGAACGACGGCAAAGGCCTCATTCACCTCGAAGAGATCGATGTCTTCGATCTGCATGTTGGCCTGCTGCAACACTTTTTCCGTAACCGGAATAACGCCACCAAGACTGAGATGAGGTTCAGAAGCAATAGAGGCAGCGGCTCGAATCTTCACTCTGGGCTGCAACCCGGAGATTTTGCCAAACATTTCGCTACCCACCAGCACTGCGCAAGCACCATCAACAATACCGCTGGAGTTACCCCCGGTGTGTATATGTTCAATTGCGTCAATCTCAGGGTAAACGTGCTTAAGAAGCTCGTCGTAACCATCTTCCCCCATCTGTGTAAACGCGGGTTTTAGCTGAGCCAGTTTTTCCACTGTTGTACCAGGCCGAATCGCCTCATCTTCCTCCAGCACCACATTGCCCTGAACATCTTCAACTGGAACCAGCGACTTCAGGAATCGCCCTTCTTCTCTAGCGACAGTTGCTCGCGCCTGACTCTCTGCTGCGTAGGCATCTACGTCCTCTCTGGTAATACCATTGAGTGTGGCCATTAAATCTCCTGCAACACCATTTGGGATGTAGGGAAAGCGTTTCCTAAGCTCGGGATCAGAATACGCAGCCCCACCATCTGAACCCATCGTGACCCTGGACATCATTTCTATTCCGCCCCCGATCGCTGCTTCAGTCTGGCCAGAGGCGACAATCCCCGCTGCCATTTTCACGGTGTCGAGACCAGAGGTACAAAACCGGTTGAGTTGGTAGCCCACCGCGTCGTCCCCATAGCCGGCTTCCAGCAATGCAAACCTGGTGAGATCGCAACCCTGCTCGCCGACTGGAGTAACTATGCCTAGACCAACATCTCCTACCAGTTTGGGATTAAGACCGCTCAATGCTCGCAATGCCGACAATGTTTGAGCCGCTAAATGAACCGGAGTGACGTTGTGAAGCGCACCATCTTCGCGCCCTTTTCCTCTGGGGGTCCTCACATGCTCATAGATGAATGCTGTGTTCATTCTGAATCCTTCTTAAACAGGCAAACTCCCACACCAGTCTATGGCCATAGGCATTAACTAATGGAAGCTTGCAATTGGAATTTTTGGAGTGGCGGAAGATAAACTATAGGGCCTGCCTATAGTCAAGAACGCGGTAAGACAGGAAGAACTAGAAGATATTGCTAATCAGGAACAGGAGCGAAAAAACGAAACCGATACAAGCGCAGAATCCACTCACGATTGTCATTGACCACCAATACACTCGATGAAAACTGACATTTAAGCCTGGCTCGAACTCTCGATTGCTGAGAAACAACTTTCTGGCAGAATCTCTCAACTCGCTAAACTGGCGCCTTTCATACAGCGAAGTGCAGAGCACCAATATGGTTGCTAACACGAACAAGGCCCCCGCAGTAACAACCATCCAGACTCCGCTTACTGCTCCAATTTGTTGCTGCAGAAGATACATTGCAACGGTCTGCACTATCAGCATCATCATTAGTATGAAAGCGATTCTTTCATAAACGCGCGCGTTGGAGTCTTCACGCTTATGGGTATGCTCCAGAAATAATTGATACCTTGTATTGATATCTTCTGTTGGTTTTTCACTATTGGAATTCAAGAAGTCTCGACCTCAGACTAAAGTGAGCAGATAGTTCGATTACAGTTTCCTTAGTGCAATGCCTTCTGCATCATTGGTTCCATCAATAACTTCTTCCGCCATTTTGATCTTTTCCGCCAGTTCGGATTGCCCAAGCATGACAATTCGCTGAGCCTGAGGAGAACCAGCTCCATGCATTGCCTCAACCATGGTTGTGACACTTGTCATGTTCTCAATATAGCGACCCATTTTTACCCGGTCTTCAGCCGTATATTCCGGATTTGCGACATGATACTTCTCTACATATTTCGCGATTTCAGGATTGTTAAAAGACTCTTCTGACGGCATCGTCGCGAGATATCCGCCAGCTAAATCATGGGCGAGTCGCCCGACCGAATACACACTTCTGGTGATATTTTGTTTCGTCACATTCGCCAACATGGGGTTAACCATCTGTGACCCACAGGGAAGCTTATACCCTTGAGCACTGGAAGCGATGGCAGTTCCGTAGTTGGTTTCGGTGAGATGCACCATCTCTGTGAGTTTATCACGGACTACACTGTTGCGATCAGTACCGAGTATCTGGGTTGTCTTGGCAGTGGCTCCAATCAGGACATCGGCGTTACCGGCCTTACATCCACCGTAGTTTGCCCTATGCCAGGTGGCAAAATTATTAACCATGGTGGCACACTGCTCGACTTCACCATTTAGGAAGATTCGTGCATGAGGTACGAACACATCCTCAAAAACGACTAGCGCTTCGCCACCCACCACACCGAATCGCGGGTTACCTAGGTCAACACCGCACCCTTCCATCTTGCGGCTATCATTCGATTGCCGACCGAAGATAAACAGAACACCCTCCGCGTCGGCAGGTATAGCACAGGCAATGGCGTAGTCTTTCTCGTCATCTCTCAAACCGGTTCCGGGAAGCACCAGAATTTCGTGCGAGTTTATTCCTCCCGTGTTGTGGAGTTTTGCTCCTCGGATGACGACACCATCCTCTCGCCGCTCTACCACTCGAACATACTGGTCAGGGTCTTCCTGCTCGAGGGGCCGTCTGGAACGATGACCTTTTGGATCAGTCATTGCTCCCGCCAACATGAGGTCTTTCTCCTGAATCATCTTCAGGTAGTTGATGAATCGCTCATGATAATTGCCACCATGCGCCTGATCGGCATCATAGGAAGTAGCATACATTGCATTCAGAGCGTCCAGGCCAACACAGCGTTGAAAACAGGTTCCAGTGACTTGCCCCAGAAGTCTTAGCATCTGGATTTTCTTCACCAGATCTTCGTTGTTTTGAAAGATATGGGTATAACGGTGAATTTTGTCCCCGGTCAGGTGGCTCCTGGCCGTCATAACTTCTTCATGCTCTGGCATGTGCGCCAGTTCATATGTCTTCGCCACGGTATTGATGTGAGGTGCAATCGCTGGATGGTCGACCACACAATCTATCTTGCTACCCCCAACATAGGCCTTAATCTGAAGTTCCCTCAGACTCTCGACATACTCTTTTGAGGTTTTGATGGCCATTACAACACTCCTTAATTGCACTCGCATCTAGCACTGTTGATCCTGAAGAAATACTAATCTGTGGGGTGACCTCACAGTCAATATTCGCCCGCCACAATTTTTCGCTTTCCGATTTGCATAGCCGTTTAAAACACGTTGAAAAGAAAATGCGAAATAGTTGTCATGGTAAGCTTTGCGAGCCATCACAAATCGGAGTCCTGCAGATGAATACTCATACTTCCACAGATTTTGAGCTAAACAAATTATTCTCGGTTGAAGGGAAAGTTGTAATGATCACTGGAGGCTCAAGCGGCCTTGGACTGGCAATGGCAGCAGGATTCGCAAGCAACGGCGCGAAGGTAGTCATTGCCTCCAGAAGTCAGGAAAGATGTGACGAAGCTGTCTCATACATTTCCGACTCAGGTACCGCAAGCGCTGTCGCTGCCGATGTATCGACCCCTGAGGGCAGGCAGAAAATCGTTGATTCGATCCAGGCTGAATATGGTGAGCTGCAGGTACTCATTAACAATGCAGGAACCAACTTCGCTGCCGCTTTGGAAGACTATACCGACGAAGCATTTGCCAAGGTTATCAACACCAACGTGAATGCAGTGTTTTCCCTAACCAGAGATCTGACCCCTTTGCTAAGCAAAGGTGCGACTGCAGAAAATCCGTCGCGAGTAATCAATATCGGTTCTATGGATGGGATCCATGTGCCGATTGTCCAACGCGTTCCAACTTTTGCCTATTCATC
>JAKSCP010000541.1 GCA_022360535.1 Pseudomonadales bacterium
CTTCCAAAGATTGCCTTGAAGATCGCCCGCATAAACATAGTCAGCGACGTTATCCGAAGTCGCATCAATAAGCAGAGGAGTATTCAAACCATTGGGTGTGCCAGTGGAACCCGCCTCAGTATCAATCTTCTTAATGAGATCACCTGTTTCAATATCGACGATATACAGCACTGCATGTCCAGTAGTACTGGCATTGCCGTCAGCTTCAGTATTGTTGTAACCATTACCGAAAATAGCAACCCAGCTACCATTGTTCAGCTTAGCCATCTGAGGTTGGCTGAAGGAGTAGCCCATGTCAGCATCATCGCCGTCATCGAATTCCCAAAGCACTAAATCAGCAGCGTTAGCTTCATCGAAATTAGAAGGATCTGTTACATCGAGCGCATAAACCTGTTGCCCGCCTTCCTCGAGCCCACCTGCCAATACTGTACGCCAAATACCGTTGGAAGCCGTATTTGGGTCATAAGTATTCGCAAAAAACACATCGATAACTTGAGGGCCACCATCAACAAAGAAACGGTGGATGTAGTCACCTGTGGCTAACTCCGCCAGGTTTTCGTACACGGCCGATGGTACGTATGCCAGCATTTCAGCACCGGTATCGGCGTTAAACGCATGTAGCATGCCGTCATTGGCGCCAACATAAACCACACCCTGTCGACTGGAATTCGCTGATACGAAGGAGGCATAGGATTTCGACTCCATAGTATCGTCATAACGAAAATTTGGAACGTCAACGAAGTTTGGATCCGAACTCACAATATCGCCAAGGATGCTATTGCGCAGTCTGAAGCCTTGACCCGTAAGCTCGTTGCTATCATCTCCACGCAGATAGTTCAGGATGTCTTCACCAAAATCCTGGTTGTCGTCGATCTCGGCGACAACCACTGTGGAGAAACTATACGGGGCATTCGCCATGAGATCTTCCAACTGATCGTTATTGAGATCTGCGGCACCAGGATTAGTGTAATCTGAAGGAAATCGAAATGGGACACCCTGACCTTCTACATCACCGCCGGCCGGACTGTCTATGTCCGGATTAAAGGTAATGATTTCCCGACCCGTGTCATAGTTCTGAGCATTGATCTGGTCACCGGCGTCCCAGGCAGGATTGCCATCGATGGTGCCATCAAGATTGATATTGAATGCTAGCAACTGGCCTTTCCAGTCAGAACTGTCGAAGCGCGCCTGAAACAATTTACTGCCAGACCTAAGAGATCCAGAGTTGGTAGCTACCGATGCTGCGGACCCTACCCGGTCGGCGATCTCCAGCAAGGCCTCGCCAATCGCGGCCGCGACTTCGTTAGGTGACTGGGCGGATACGAAGTATGCCTTACTGTTAAAGGCTGCATGCCAAAGGTCATCAATTTTCTCTGGGTTAGTGTTTACAGTTGAACCACTGCGACCCCAGAGATCGTCTTCGGCCTGTTCGGGGTTTGGATAACCGTCGTTGTCTGTATCAACCAGATTACCCTCAACACCGAACGCTACGGTAAACGTCACCATGTGTTGATGTTCTGCCGGATCGATGGGTGTGGTGGGCACTTCGTCATCCAGCGGACTAAGGTCTTCAGTATAGAAGTAGTGCGCAACATCGGCTACGGTGTCTGACGCACCATCCCCATCTTCATCACCGATTGCAGAAGTATAGGGCGCATTGCCTCCCCAATACCCATCAGTAAAGAGAACACTGTAGTTTTGCTGACACTCTGAAACAATAGGATCAGCATAGGATCCGTAGTAGTTGTCATAGTAGCGTCCAGCCACCTCAAGCCCTCGACGCAGTGGCGTACCTTGCCCTTCCCACTCCCAACTTGCCATTGTGTCAACCAGGGCGGCATTGTGAGCGGAATAATCATCGAGTGCGATGCTTGGGACTTCAACAAATACATCGTCCCAGTCATTAATCTGAGCCAGGCCGAACCGAAAGCTTGGGTTGGAATTAACGACTAGTGATACCGCACCTTTGGCAACGAAAGAACGTTTGCGAGCATACTGATACCAATTTGCAATGTTCTGTTTCTCCTGGGTTAGGGTTCGGCCCCAGGGATTTGTATCAACTGGATTGATAACGGTAACTACTTTGGTGGTCCCAAAGCATCGCGAGTAGGGAGGGTCATCCTCAACTCCTTCATCCCAGCAGGTGTCATCTTCGTCCCCAACAGGATTAAAACCACTTCCCGCCGCAGGAACATTCCGCCGCTCGACAGTTATTTGACCCGCTTCCACTGTGTACTCAGTAAATGAGTCCCACAAATCCACGATTTCGTTAGGCGTGTCATTCGCATCACCCGGGCCGTCCGGCCCACCACCATCAAAGCCGTGAGTGTCGTCCCACACATTAAAACGAAATCCTGTCAGGTCTTTGTAGACTGTGTAACCGAGAGTGCTGTTGTCAGGATTGCTGCGGACGTTGGTAAAATTTGCATCTGTGTAGCCAACCCAGGGGCTGTAATCCACTTCCGGGTTGTAATACATGATATTGAAATCTGAAGACCCCACTCGCCAATCATTGTCGAATGAATCTGGTTGTTCCTCGATTGACTCCCGGCTGCAGGTGGTATCGTAAGTGTTATCGGAATTGGCAAAAATGTAGTAGTAAGTCTGAGTGCCAGTACATGGCCCGTTGTTATCTCGATTCCTGAGATTGCCATCATTACGCAATGTTGCTGAAGCATTCTGGGAGTAAACGTCAAAAGCATAGTAATCGACGGTGAGAATCTCCCAGTCCATGGACCCTGAATCGTCCATCATAAAAAAGACGTTCGGATCTATTTGTGTTCCCAGAAACAGAGGACTATCAGCCAGAGCCAAAACATCTGCGTTGGCGGCAGAGCCGTAGGAAAGGAAAAACACCGATCCTAACCAGGAGAAGAAAAGTCGAATTTGTTGTTTAAAGCTCATCATTTGCCTCCAAGGTGATCGTCACCCTGAACACTAGTCATAGGTTTGCACAAAGGTCGCTTGCACTACTGCGGAAGTGGTATTGGCGATACCCCAACCAGCAGCCGTGATGCGATGAAAAATTCTTGGTACGGTGGTTTCACCACCACCGACCGCAATAGATTGACCGGTATCCACGGTCTTGTATTCCTCGATCAGGTACCGTGGTTGAGTTGCCACTACTGGCACATTGGCTGGCGCATCACCGTTGGCTGTCCACCAGGCGGCCGTAACATTGGCGTGCTCCCACCAATACATCCCGTCCGCCGTATCCAGACCCAGATCCGGGTCATCCTCCCCCCACACAGTAGTGCTGCCATCGGTGCTGGTAATCGGCAGTGTGTCCTGCAGAATCAACCAGGCCTCCGCCGCTTGCAGAGCGGTGTCGGCGGCATTGAACGCTCGTTCTTTATCTACCATGTTGGCTGACATTCGTTCTTCCAGCGTGGTGGACTCCATACCGGACACGCCCATCATGGTGAGTACCGTAAGAAAAATCAGACAGAACACCAGGATGGCACCCTGTTGTTGCTGGATTCTTGGCAGACCTGCTCTGTTATTGAGTTTTTTCATTGTGAGTTAATTTACGTTAAAGAACCTGAATTTCTGTGACCTGGCTCTAATCTCCCGCCACCCTCTTCTATGTACCGATAGCCCGGTTTCTAAGGCTGATTGTGGTTTGAAACACACGCCTGGCTCGCGCACCTTCCGGCAGATCACCATTGGCGCCAACGCCATTGTAAGTCACACCATTAAAGACATAAGGCTGGGGGTCAGGCACCGTGCCATCTTCTACTGACTGCATCAGCAGGCTGATACGCACCGCAATCACCTCATCCCAATCGAAAACCTGATCAGCAGTCAGCCAGGCATCCACAGTAGCCCGCACATCCTGATCTGTGTTCACTCCATACAGCAGTTGCATGGATTCAACGCCCTCAACCAATTCTTCGGGTGCCGCGATAGTGCCATCAGTGTCTAAAACGGCGCGGAACAGGGTTGGTGGGTTTGTAGCATCGTCATCTCGTTTACCAACGTAGTAGAGAGAACCTTCCAGTCGCATTATTTCAGCAGTGGACGCTACGGTAGCCGGGGGCGCAGTCATTGCGAAGGAAGTCAATGTTGCGCCGGCTTCATTTCCCATGGGGCAAGCCTGGCTCATGATGATCGTGGTGACCAATCCCACATTGGTCACTTCACAGGCCTGAGCAAAATCAGCTTGCTCGCAATCACTGATAATCACGAAATCATTGACCTCAATACCAGCATTGGTGGTAGTAATCACTTGAGGCCCATCCGGGTCTACTGTGTTATTTATGCTTGTTACCACGGCAGGGTTCCCTACCCCTCCCCACAAGCGCACAATATCTGAATTCGGAACAGCCTGGACGGTCGGTATATTAAAGCCAGCGAAATCGGCACCAGTCCATTCGGCATTTGTCGATGCAATAGTGGCAACGTTCTCGACACTATTATTAATGTCACCTGGCGCTGTGCCTGCGGCTTCCCAACCCTGGATGCCATAACCAGGTTGCATGGTGGAGTTGACCGGGTGATCCAACACATCATTCGCCGATAAGCCTTCCATGGAAGC
>JAKSCP010000543.1 GCA_022360535.1 Pseudomonadales bacterium
GCGATGGTTGATGGAGTACCGCTGCTCTCGCCAGATAACGTAGGATTGGGTGTAGTTCACTACCATTCCGCGGTGTTTCGCGGCCTGGAGCCGGATACGCTATATGCCTATCGTGTGCAGGGTGCGGATGGTGCCTGGAGCGAGTGGTATCAGACTCGCACCGCCGCAGAATCCGGGCCGGTAAAGTTTGTTTATTTTGGCGATGCGCAGAACGGCATCTTGTCCCACTGGTCTCGCGTAGTGCGCGCTGCCTTTATGCGCGCACCGGATGCCCGCTTCTTCTTGCATGCCGGCGACATGGTTAATCGTGCGGCCAGAGATTTCGAATGGGCAGAGTGGTTTAAGGCCGGTGGTTTCGTTCATGGCAGTGTGCCGGCGGTCGTCGTGGTGGGCAATCATGAAGTGCAGTCATACGGTATTGGTGATCGAACCTCGGAACGGGTGCTGACTCACTTGTGGCGACCGCAGTTTACCTTACCAGTCGATAGCAGTTTGCCATTAAGCTTGCATGAAACTGTTTACGATGTGCGTTACAACGAGGACGTACATCTATTTGTACTCAATTCGCTGTCAAGAGAATTTGAACTGCAAGCGCAATGGCTGGATCGTAAGTTGGAGGAGACTGATGCGCGATGGCGTATTGTCACCATGCACTATCCTATATTTTCTTCGGCAGAAGGTCGGGATGGCGCCAGTCGCCGTGATGCTCTGCTGCCAATCTTGAATAAACATCGCGTCGATCTGGTGTTGCAAGGACATGATCATACTTATGCCCGCGGTGCCATCGGTCAATCGCCAGAGCGTATGGCCACCGGTGAGGGCGAGGGTGTCGAGGTCATGTTCGTGAATTCGGTCTCCGGAGCCAAGATGTATTCCCTGAAACCGGACGGTTGGGATGGTTATGCCGAGCATGGGGTAAGGCTGCAGCGGGCTGCCGAGAACACACCGTTCTATCAGGTTGTTTCCATCGAAGATTCAAAACTGATTTATGAAGCTTACACCGCTGATGATCAACTCTATGATTACTTCGAAATGGTAAAAGGTGCGAATGGTCTCAAGTCACTAAGTCGGGGTGAACGGGAGACGATTAATGCCAGACAATTTCTCACTACCGGCGAGTATGCCAACGCACCAGCGTTGCCGTAGACAGAACTGGTCAAGTGCCATTGTCTGCAAAGTTTCTCGACGAGAACGGTGAATCCGTTGAGATTTGCTGAAAGCCGAGCAGGTTGCCGTCCGGGTCCCGGGCGAAGATCGCCTGGCCTCCATCCACGCTCATGGGTTCCGTGATAGATGTGGCCCCAGCTTCCTGCAGCAAGGCTTTAGTGCTTTCAAGATCCACCACATCAAACATGATCAGGTTATAACCCGGCGCATCCAGTGGTCTGGGTTGCGCGGGCAATTCTGTGGGATGACTGTGGTATTGAATCAGTTCGAGCTCCAGATTGCGGACCTGAAACCAGACCATTTCCAATCGCGTGCCGGGTAAGCCGGACACCTGGTCGAAAGGTAGTCCGGACAAAGCACCACCAACCCCTAAGCGTCGAGGATCGGGTTCTTCCATCAATATGGAATAGAAAGCCACCATAGGTTCAATGTTAGGGGATGAAATTGATACGTGACGGATACGATAGTCGTTTTTCCGTGGCCGACTGATCCTGCTGAAATCGATGTGTTCAACTTCAAACATGATGCCATCTTGATCGTGGGCATAAGCATATACGACGGGATTGCGAGGGTTGAGTTGCACCGGATCACGATTGCCAATGTGACTGGCACCTCCTTGCAGAAACCGTTGATAAGACTGGGTTTCATCCGCCACTTGATAACAGATGTGAGCAATGCCCGGACCATTCACTGGAACTGGAGAAAAATTCACGGCTGGCCGTGCACTGGGGGTAAATTGCATGAACCGTAGTTGTGCGTTCACGCTACGCATAAGTCGGGTTTCAGCCCGCAGTTTGGCCTGACTTCCAAAAGCTTGCAGTAAACTTTCGGCCAGTGGGCTTTCACTAACGCTTTCGAGGTTTGCCGCGGAACTATAGAGATCAGTTGCCTGATCCAGATCGGCAACAGTCACACCAATGTAGTTCACTCCCTGTACGACAGCTTCATCCCGTTCCTGAGAAGCGGCTGAAACCTGTTGCCATGAACAGCACAGCAGCAGAGCTAATATCAGGCGCTGCTTTATAAGGATTGCGTGAAGAGAGCTGCAAGTGACTGAATGCACGGGTGATAC
This sequence comes from Pseudomonadales bacterium, assembly GCA_022360535.1. GTDB lineage: Bacteria > Pseudomonadota > Gammaproteobacteria > Pseudomonadales > Pseudohongiellaceae > UBA9145. The sequence goes on from JAKSCP010000543.1 coordinate 2,240, forward strand.
CTCCGCCTTTCTTATTGCTTTTTCAGAGTATACTGGTGAGAGCGAGCACAATACACCGGTTGGGGCTTTGCAATGCCCTGATTCCCCACAGAGAATTGAAAGAATGTTGTTATTCAAGGGCGTACCAGCCTCTCCTTACACCCGCAAGATGCTAAGTTTGTTGCGATATCGGCGGATAGCCTACCGTTTTATCCAGCACAGCCATGGTCAATATAAAGATTTTCCGTTACCAAAAGTGGATCTGATTCCAGTGTTCTACTTTGAGAATGAACAGGGCGAATTGGAAGCGGAGGTCGATTCCACTTTTATCTTGCGTCGCCTTGAGGCTGAGTACGCGGGAAGATCAGTCATTCCCTCAAGCCCGGCCCTACGATTTCTCGATTACCTGATTGAAGACTATGCTGACGAATGGATGACCAAGGCGATGTTTCACTATCGTTGGCATTTTGCAGCAGACGCTAAAAAGGCTTCCGACATCTTACCTTATTCTGGGGATACGACTGCCTCGGATGAGGCCATTGCAGCCAAGACTGCAGCCTTTAAAGAGCGGCAAATTGGCAGGCTCTATGTGGTGGGTTCCAATGAAACAACGGCGCCAGTTATTGAGAGCAGCTACCAACGGTTTTTGTCCTGTTTCAATGACCATCTAAAAGCTTATGGCTATGTTATGGGCGACCGCCCGGGCGCTTCAGATTTTGCGCTCTATGGACAACTCACCCAACTCGCTCAGTTTGACCCAACGTCTACAGCCTTAACGCTGGAGGTTGCACCGCGTGTTTACGCCTGGGTCTCTCACATGGACGATGTTTCAGGTCTTGAGCCGCAGACTGAGGATTGGTTGTCCCTGGAAGCAGCACCCGATACCTTGTTGGCACTGCTGGAAGAAATGGGACGAACTTACGTGCCGGTAATGCTGGCAAACCACGCTGCTGCATTGGCAGGTGAGTCAGCAGTGCAGACCACGGTGGAAGGGCAGGCCTGGGAGCAGACCACTTTCAAGTACCAGGCGTATTGCGTGAAATGGATTCGTCAGGAGTACCAGGCATTGGATGAAGCCAATAAATCACTGGTTGACGGTCTGCTGGTTGGCACTGGGTGTGAACGATTGCTCCAGGAGTAATAGGTTTCACGCTGTGTCTATCAAATCAGTTAGATTAGCCAGCGCATTAAGCGCAGAAATGATAGCGCCTTCCTGCCAACCCCGAAGATAAGTCAGGTGGTCACCGGCAAAGAGAAAAGGTCCATCCGGTGCCTGCAGTAGGGTCGAGGGGTTGGAGACTGCCCAGCCTCCGAGTGTGAAAGGCACTTTACTCCAGGCGATTGAAATTCCCCGGTTTAGATTTGCCCGATACTGGGGATGAACCTCTTCGCCCGCAGCAAGGGCCAGTTCGATTCGTGCTGCAGGGCTCAGGTTCGAAAAATTAGTGGCGTTACTTCCGCCGAATAAGTAGGAACCCACAATCACCCCTTGTTCTTCACCGAATCCGCCTGAGGGATACCAGATTTGCAGGATGTCGGGATCAGTCCAGGAGATACCTCCGTAAATTTGATCTTCTTGTTCCCAGAACCTTGGTGATTGGAACGCAATCTTGGTGGGGTTGGCATACTGCGTAAGATTGATGGCAGATTGAATGCCACTGCTAAAGTCATTCGGAATGTTTCTGAGTACGCTGGGAGGAATTGTGACGATGGCGTAATCCGTTTCCAGGGCGCCGGATTCGGTCGCTGTTCTGCCTTCGATGCGTACGCGCTCACCACTGCGAAAGATACCTGTGACCTCCGCGCCATAGAATATTTCGTCCTGCAACTGGTCAGCAAAAGCGTAGGCGATGCGATCCATACCTCCCACAGGTTGCATCATGGTGGCGGCCTGGTTGTAAGCTTCGACGAAGCTCGGCACAAATGGGATATTTGGGTCCAATAAGACGTCATCCCTATCCAGAGCGGCGGCGGCAACTTCTGGTGTGAGCCCACCACTGTCGGCAGCCAGCCCACCACGGGTAGAGCCTGTAAATTGGAAAAAGGCATCCAGCGCACCGAAATCTCGTAACACTTCTAATACGCTTGCCCGTTCGCCAAAACTGATCTCATCATCCAGAGCACCTGCGTTTATCGCCTTTGCCAGTAACTCAGCAATATTGCCACGCATCGCCGTAACGACTTCTCGTGCTCGCACTGGTTGTCCGCCAAAGGCTGATGCGCTGTGGATGAAAGCACCGCGGTTGTCGTTAACAAAGGCTTGCAACGGTACACCAAGCTCGCGGCAGTAACTGAGTACATTGGAATGGTGTTGCGAGATACGTGCTGGCCCTGCATTGAAATACAACTCGTCGCCGCTATCGAATGCGCAGACCTGCTGGCTGTCGGTTTCGTCGATTACTGACCCGGCTCGAATCGTGTGGCTACGACCGCCGGGTCGGTCCCGCGGCTCGATGACGGTGACAGGAAATCCCGCCTTCTTTAACTCATAGGCAACACATAGTCCTGATATGCCAGCGCCCAGAACGGCAACGCTGGGTTTGGGGCCTTCCATGAATTGGGCCGATCGGGCTAGCCAGCGTTCCTTATTGGTTGCCGCCTGGCTGTCACCAGGCACCAACAGGCCCATAGATACCATGGCCTGATAAACAGCCGTGGTGCCGCCAATTCCACCTAGTTGCTGTAGGAATTGTCGCCGAGTTTTGGGGGTTGCGTTGTTGTCGTCAAACGATCTGGTCACGTATATAAGTTGGGCATTTCCGTTATCACCAACTCACACTATGACAATTCACACATCCTCCGGCAACTTTTCCCGCCAAATAGTATCTCGGTGGTCTCGCTGCTGCGGCTACTCTGGCATCAATAATTGAAGCAATAAAGGCGGCCATATCCTCTTGCAGGAAACCATGGCTTTCGCCGGCATCCTCTGCCATAAAGCTGGAGCTGATTGTTTCCATTTGTCGCAGGATAGAGACAACGATGTCTTGATCGATTTGATTGTATTCATCTTCCAATAACTCGCGATCCAGCAATGCCAGTTGATAGCCAAGCCGACTCATGTGCGAACCTGTCTGCTGCGATTCGTTGGCATTGAATGTTGGTGGCATAACGGTTTGTGCCATCACGGGGCCGGAATAATCACTGCAACTGGCGATTGTCAGCAGCGCGATTGGCGCGATTAGCAGACGTGCAATCAAAGAAAGTTTAAGTTGCGTCATGGAACCCTCCGCAGTTAGAAACCATTAGTTCAAGCTAACAGAATTGCTGATACTGCGGATTGACCCAGAGCAATAAGAAAAGGGCTGGAGAGAGACATTCTCTCCAGCCCTTGCTTTTGGTCTATTCTTTCCTGACTTATTCTGAGCTAGGGCAGGGTGTACGCCACGAGCTGGGCCGGTTGGCCTCTACCGCCAACAAACATGGACAGGTACTGCTTGCCATCATGTTCATAAGTGAATGGCAAACCGGTCTGGTTATCTGGTAACTCCAGTTCATGGATGATTTCACCGGTCTCCTTATTGAGTGCGCGGAAGATGGGTCGCGCACCCGGTCCACCGGTGCCTTCGCCCACAAACAGCAGCGTCTTGGTCAGTAAAATACCCGAGCGGGTTGGAATGCCCGTACGTGGCAGATCAACACCTTCCAGCAGCGGATGGTTTGTCATACGTTCAGGTGTGTCCGCATTGGGCACCCACCATAGATGATCGCCAGAGTTCATGTCGATAGCAGTGATTCGACCATAAGGTGGTTTGACTACTTCAAGACCTTGCACCCTTGGTGGACGCACGCCAAACGCCTGACTCAAGTCGATGTCTGAGTCAGGATTCTTGGCCAGCGATAACACTTGCAACTGAGTGCGCGAAGGGACGTACAGGATTCCGGTTTCGGGATCCAGCGCTGAGCTTTCCCAATTAGAGCCACCCGTGGAAGAGGGTAATGACAGGAGTCCTTTCGTGCCATCAAGTGCTTCCTGTTGAGAAGGTGGCGTATAAATGGTTCGGGCCAGACGAAAACCTTCGATCGCTTCCAGTGCCAATGCTCTTAGTTCTGGAGTGAAGTCGATCAAATCATCTTCGGTAAATCCCTGACGATCGAATGGAGCCGGGCGGGTCGGGAAGGGCTGAGTATCGGAGTACCATTCACCGGGAACATCGCCTGCGGGAACCGGTTGTTCCACAATGGGCCAGATAGGTTCACCAGTGCGTCGGTCAAATGCGTAAACCCAGGCCTGCTTGGTTACTGACATCACGATCTCGCGACCGTTAGGTAGATCGGCGACGATGGGCGGTGAAGGTACATCCCAGTCCCATATATCATGATGAATGAATTGGTAATGCCATAACCGTTCGCCAGTATTCACATCGACAACCACAAGTCCACTGGAAAACAAGTTATCACCGTGACGGTCGCCACCGTAATAGTCACCTGTTGGGTCTTCAATCGGCAGGTAAACATGTCCCAGTTCAGGATCGCCGGAGATGGCAGCCCAAACACCTGAATTACCTGTGATGTCATTGCCGCTTAACCAGGATTCAAAACCCACTTCACCTTCCATCGGAATAGTGTGGAACGTCCAAAGCAACTCACCGGTGTGAACATCAAAGCCGCGAATGTCGCCTTTCGTATTAAATTTTGAACGGGGGCGGCCACCGGTGCGGTGAGCGGCGCCCACTACGATGACATCATTCATGACGAATGGTGGGGCAGAGATGCCAATGTCGGGATAGGGATAACGGGGATCGTCACCGTTGCGGACACCAACATAAAGATCGACGATGCCGTTATCACCAAAATCAGGGTCAGGGGTACCCGTTTCAGCATCGAGTGATACCAGTTGGTAGCCAGGCGACACATCGAGAATTCTGGACTCGATGCCATCACTCCAATAGGCAACGCCACGGCCAGCGCCTTTTCGTGGTGCCTCGTCGAATCGATCACCTTCGTCGTAGCGATAGAGCCACAGCACCTGTCCATTGGTGGCATCCAACGCCACTACGTTACGAGTGTTGGCGATATTGGCATACAGCACGCCATCCACTTCCAGCGGCGTGGAAGGATTGGCGTAATCGATGGTGGTGCCGAAGTTTTCCGTGGAGAAACTCCAGGCCAGTTCCAGATCGGCTACATTGTCCGCGTTAATCTGATCCAGGGGTGAGTAACGGTTAGCCGACGCGCTACCGTGAATATTGGTCCAATTCCCGCCTTCAACTCCAGCCACCGGTCGAGGTTCCACCGCTGCAGGAGCCGGGCTTGCGCTCTCTGCTGCAGGCGCTGGCGATTCGGACACAGGGGCTTGTGCCACGTCAGTGGATTCCTGGGAACACGCTGCCAGGCCAAGTGCCAGACACAGAATGCCGAGTTGCTGCCGGGCGGGTGAATGTGATCGAGGGGTTCTTATCATTGTTATCTCTCCACGCTGGATACTGCTTATTCTATTTATAGACAGGAGAGTAATTTGATCGACTCTCGCTGTCGAGGGGTTCTGCTGTGAATCGCGGCGTTTGACCGCAGAAATCAGCGAATAGGTGGGGAATTGAGGGCTTTCGGCTGCATTGTCAGTCCGTAGGTGAACTAATCTGGCAGTTAAGGACCTTCCAGGCGTCGCCCATCACATGACGATCCGTTCAGGGCTGTGACACGAAGTAGATTGACCCCAAGACTGGTAAAGGCGTCCATATCGCTGCAGCGTACATAAGTAAATCGCAGGTCCAACTCATCTCCTTCGCCTATGCCTGAGTTGAGTAACAGCGGTCGCACATTAAACAGTGACCAGTTCTGTGCCAGGCTCAACTCTCTGAGATTCGTCATGCCTGCCAGGGCACTAACATCGGTGATGTCATTGTTCTCAAGGCGCAACACTTGCAAGGCATGCAATCTGCGCAGGGGAGCAATGTCTTCGATTTTATTGTTGCTGAGAAACAGATACTCTAATTCTTCCATTCGACTAAGCGCACTGAGGTCTGAAATGGCGTTGTCATTGAGGCTGAGTTGCAGCATGCCGCTCATATCACTCAGCACATTGATATCTTCAATGTTATTGTTGTGAGCCCACAACAAAATTAAATCGTCAGCACCAGCCAGCGGGCTGATGTCTTCAATCTGATTGTCGTAGATTCGTAAGTGCGTCAGTTTATTGAGATTGGCGAGCGGACTGATATCGGAAATGGCATTAAGGTGAATCCTTAACAGCCGCATCTCGGTGAGGTTAGCGAGCGCACTGATATCTGTGATGCCATTAAACACAACATTGGGATCACGGCCGTCGTCGTAATTCAGGTAGTGTTGCAGTTGATAGGGATAGAGTCCGTGCACGTGTAAACGTCGTAACCTGGTTAGCCCTGCCAGTGGACTGATATCAGAGATCGGGTTCTCACTGATGATTAGCTGTTCGAGATTGGTGAGCCCTCGTAGTGGGCTGATGTCGCTGAACCAATTGGTATGTAGATTAAGCACCCGTAAGTTGGTCAAGGCACTTATTGGTGAGATATCAGTGATCAGTCGATTAATGATACTAAGCGACGTGAGGCCAGTAAGATTCTGTATGCCAGCCAGACTTTCAAAAGGTTTCTCTGGCGACTCTCTTAATGTGCCTCCATAGACCACGCGTTGAATAGAGGTTCCGACGCTGAGTTGAGACAGTTGTGCCGCCTGGGCGCAGGTAATCGGTTCATCACCAGCGTCAAGTGCTTCTCTAACCACTTCTTCCAAATCCGCATCTGCGAAGGTCACGATAGCATCGCCAGAAAAATCGCGGCAGTGATCATCCGGTGCTAGCGTGGTCTGCCCATAGCTCCCGGGCACAAAAATAAGCAGAAGGAACAGTGAGAGGAAACTATGTAGGCTCATAGTATTTTCCTTGCCAATAGACAGCTTGAATCTAATTGCGGTCGGAGTTTTAGTTATCGTTGAATCGAACTTCAGCGATGGCGATGCCACTTTCTCCAGCAACGGAATACAGCAAATAGGTTTTGCCTCCTTCCTGATAGATACCTGGATCTCTTAACTGATTCACCCTGACATCGATGTGGCCACCGCGGGAAGGTTCAACTGGCAGGTAAGCGCCTTCCCAGTCAAATTGCGCACGCAATACTTCCTCTGGTTCACTGGCAGTCCAGTTCATCCAGTCGCCGGTGAGTTCTATGGTCGATAGAAAGATGCGTTCTGGCGAGTCGAGACGGTTGGTGTAGAACACATAGAGATGATTGTCTCGAATCAGCAGCGCAGAGTGGCGCATGTTCGGCGTAAAGAAATTTGGGCCTTCCTCGAAGTTGCTCAGTCCATCGCGGGAGCGATAAAGAAAGCCAGGCATAGCCATCGCGTAATAGTAGTCATCATGTTGCACTACGCGAAAGTAAGGGCGGCCGAGATTTTCTTCCCTACCTTGAAAATTTATTCCATCGCTGGATACCGCCAGGCGGGTCAGCTGTCGACCTACATCCCGTCCATGCAAATACATCACTATCTGCTGCAGATCTTCCCGAACATGTACATCTGGCGATGCGATATGAGCATACAAGGCCGCATCCACCCCTGGTGCGTGGGAGCAGGGAGGGCAAGTGGTAGGAAAATAGGAATCTTCCAATTTCAGCGTGCCGGGGGAATAGACTGTCCACGGTCCGGTGATCTGATCGGCGTAAGCCATGCGAATGTACGTGCCACGATGGTCGGCAAAATACAGATAGTAGGCACCCAGCGGGTTTTCGACCCAATCAGGCACTTTGATCAGAGACGGACCCTGAATATTGCTGCCCATGCGATCATCCATATTGGCCCTGATAATGGGGCCCTCACTGAGACGCTGGATGGAGACGCCGGCAGGTTCCGAACTCTGCGCGTGCACTAGAGAAGAAAATAGTAGGATGGCCAGGACGTAGAGGGATTTTATTGTTTTCATGGTGCTCAGAATAATTGGGGTGAAGGAAAAAATACAGTGGTTTAAACTGATTATTCCTAAGCATTTTCTCGGGAGTTCGTGTGAAAGATTTTGGTCTTCGATTTATCGTTACTCAACTGCTTGCATTGTTCTTGTTGCTCAATGCTGCAGTGGCACAAGAAGGTAGCTCCAATGAGGACAGGCCCAATGTAGTGCTGATTCTGGCGGACGATTTGGGCTATACCGACATCTCCCCGTTTGGTAGTGAGATCGATACGCCAAACATTGCTCGCCTGGCGGCAGAAGGCTTGTCGTTCACCAACTACCATACAGCCGCCAATTGCGCGCCGGCCAGAGCAATGCTGCTAACGGGCGTGGACAGCCATCGCAATGGTGTGCCGAATATTCCCGAGTCCATTCCGCCGGAACAGATGGCGTACGATCACTATCAGGGCGTTCTCAGTGACAATGTCGTTACCCTGGCAAGTCTTCTGCAGGCCAGTGGTTATCACACTTATATGACGGGCAAGTGGCACCTGGGGCACACGCCTTCGCTGTTACCTTCGGCTCGTGGATTCGACCGCACTATCGCCATGGCAGATACCGGGGCCGATAACTGGGAGCAACGTACTTATTTACCCATTTATCAGCAGGCCAA
>JAKSCP010000441.1 GCA_022360535.1 Pseudomonadales bacterium
ACATCGTCTAGCAGTAATGCGAAAGTGTTTACTGGCAAACGGGTATTCTCAACAGGAAGCAATTCGTTTGCAGAAAGAGGCGTCCACATTTCTGCGGCCCAGGGAAATAAATAGCCCTCTGGCATCACTCCCACAATTCGAGTCGGTACACCATCGAGCGTGACTAGACGACCGATGACATCTTCAGAACCGTCGTAGTGTAACTGCCAGAATCGGTGCGCAAGCACAATGACCGGTTCGGCGTTGGGTTGATGATCACCAGGCAACAGTGTCCTACCCAGAAGGGCACTACTGTTGGTCAGTTGAAACATATTCCATTCAGTCCGGATGCCGTCCATACGGATCGGCTCTCCATCGACAAGGACCTCCGGCCGCGCTTGTTGGTAAACTCCAACATTGCTTAGCGTCGTGATTTCTTGCCTCAATTGCGCGAATTCAAAAGCTTTAAAAGGTCTGCATCCAGATGACTTTGGCCCTGCACACACGTTAAATATCGATTCGCCATTAGGGACAGGTATCGGTTTATAGAACATGGTGTAACTAAGGGTGAACGCTGCGATGCTCACCGCCATTCCACCGGCCAATACCAGAACTGACAACAAGACAAATCCCGGCTTTTTGCTGAGCAATCGCAGCGTGTACTTAAAATCGGATTTGGTGAAAAGCGAGTTCTTCATTGATGTCGCAAGGCCTCTATAGGCTCGAGTTTGAGAATCTCCCGAATCGGATGCACGATTGCTGACAGGACAGTGCCCAGCAAGATACAAGCGACTGCGGCAATAACCAGAGCGCCGTTCGTATCCACCACCGTCAACTCGGTTCCTATAAAGAGAAAGAAGGTAATAGGGGAGGTGATGATCAACGCGGCTACAAACCCGATCAGTGCCTGTTTGCCACCTTCGAATACAAACGTTCTTTGTAACTTGGTGTCAGCGGCACCCAGTGCTCGACGGGTTCCTATTTCCTGAACTTGTAAATCAATGAAGTTCTTGGTTAATCCATAGATACCAGCGATTGCCACTAAAAAAGAAAACAAACCACAGCCGATAATTACTCCTATCAATGAATTGATGGCTCGGTTTCCTGCAGTGATTCTGCTTTCCCACGCCCCAACATCATAAATGAGTGTAGAGTCCAGGTTCTGAATGGCGCGGTGTAGCTCTGAGGCAGTTCTGTCCTCATCACCCCTGTGAGCAACCTGTATGATTACTTCATCCATATCGGATGGTTTTAGTGGTGTGTAGATCGCCTCAGTAATTGAGTTCAGAAAAAGTTGTCTGGACATTATTTCGGTCAGGTTAGAGTCGCTGACCACTCCTACGATCTGCAAGCTTGGAGTATCGACTTGGGTGTCTTCGCTGATTCGCAACTCCTGACCAATCGCAGATCGATCAGGCCACAACCTGTTGGCCAACGAGCTTGAAATGACGGCGACTTGCGCACCAGTGACAACGTCACCAGCATTAATAGGCCTTCCCTCTAGCAACTGGTGTCCGTAGGCGGCAAGCGAACCCAGGACCTCAGTGCTTACTACAGATTGAGCGCTGGTGCCGTAAGTCAGAGCGTCAACATTTACCCTGCCCCTGAGGACGGTCAGCAATGGTGTACTGACATCTGGGCTTTGTTCCAGGGAATTTAACAGTGAGCGATAAAAACCAATTTGTTCTTCGTCTGAGTACCTGGTTGAACTTAACTGCAGACTTGACAATATTTGGTCTTCGCCATCAGTCACTGAAAGTGCTTGTTTAAATCTATAAGCGCCTGCACCGACGACTGACCCTACATATAAGAGTAAGGTGACCAGCGTTATGGCGACTATAACGAGTAGCTTGCTAAATTTGCTCGAACGTAACCCCTGTGCACCCCGTGTACCATCGCTCATTGCAGCATTAAAATCACCATTGATGATTCGCCAACAAGGCAACGCGCTGGTAATCAAAGGGGTGCAGACTACAAACACAACAACCGCAAGTAGTGTTGAACTATCGATTGCGAATACAAACCAGAATTGGGCTTGTTCAACTAATGATGAAATAAAGAAGTTAAGAAGCTCTAAACCAATACCGGCGAGCAACACCGCAATGATCCCTCCAAGAACCGAGATGGCCATGCTCTCACTCATGGTCTGCAGCAGCAGCCGCCTGCGTGGCGCACCGAGGGCAACCCGGATGGAGACGTCCCTGAGTCGTTCATTGACTCGGGAAAGCAGCAGCGCACCGACATTGATGCAGGCGAGTAGAAAAACCAAAAGTGACAGTAAGTTGATGGCGCCAAGCGCAATTAATCCAGGTACGCCACCCATATTACGCATTTGAAACGTCGTAACATGACCAGAATCGACCTGGTTTATCCGACGAAGTATTTCAGAATCGTAGAAGTCAGCTCGGGTTTCGGCTGGATACAACTCTCTTGTTCTTAGCATGAGGCGGTTGATCTCATCATTGGCGTCTTTTCTTGTGTATGCTTCATCTAACTTTCCAAAGGCGCGGACTAAGATGAGATCGTTGTTCAGGGGCTGCAGTATTGAGTCTGAGATTGGCAGCCACAGTTGAGCAGTGTCGGGAAACAAATAGCCCTCTGGCATGATGCCAACGATTCGAGTTAGTACATCATTGATGCTCACAGAGGACCCAACGACTGATTCAGCGCCGTCGAAAAACGACTGCCAGAGATTGAAACCGATTAGCGCTACCGGTTCAGCGTCTTCCCGATGATCGAACGGTTGCAAGGTTCTGCCAATGAGTGCGTTCGTTTCCGAAAGTTGAAACATAGTCCATTCGGTGTACACTGCAGAAACTTCTGTGACTAGCTCTTGTCGCTCTATGTAGACATCTTCAGAGGAGTAG
>JAKSCP010000544.1 GCA_022360535.1 Pseudomonadales bacterium
ACCCTGATACTTGATTTGGATCTCGGCCTGCTGTCTTGCCTGCGATTGTATCCTGGCATCCAGATCCTCATGTTCACAGGAGTCAGTTAGATGACCGGTATTATTAACATCTACTGATTCTGTCTCTAATGTCCGCAGCAGGTCGCTATAACGTAGTTTGGGCCGCGCCAATAAGTCTGCCAGGCTGTAATCCCGTGCGATTGGTTTTTCCAGCAAGGGATTTATGCGTGCAGCTTCGTCTGTTCCTGGTTGAATCCATTTCGAGCGCAACCATTGCAATTCTGTTTCAATCTTTTCTCTTTTACTGTTGAAGAATTTCCATCTTTCTTCATCGATGAGTCCTAACTCTCTTCCCTTTTCTGTCAGACGCAGATCAGCATTATCTTCTCTGAGCGTTAGTCGATACTCCGCTCTGCTGGTAAACATACGATAGGGCTCATTAGTGCCAAGGGTAATAAGATCATCAACCAGGACACCAATGTAAGCTTGATCACGGCGAGGGCACCAGGCTTCTTGTTCGCGTACTGCAAGCGCAGCATTTAGTCCAGCTAACAGTCCTTGTGCACCCGCTTCCTCATACCCGGTTGTGCCGTTGATTTGACCAGCAAAGTACAAGCCTTTGACGAAACGTGTTTCCAGTGAATAGTGTAAATCTCTCGGGTCAAAGAAATCATATTCGATCGCATAACCAGGACGCGTGATATGCGCGTTTTCAAAACCTTTTATGTTGCGCAACATTTCACTCTGCACATCGAAAGGCAGGCTGGTGGAAATACCATTGGGATAAAGTTCGTTGGTATTTAGTCCTTCAGGTTCAACAAAAATTTGATGTGAAGCTTTATCGGCAAAGCGCATTACCTTGTCTTCTATTGATGGGCAATAGCGTGGACCCGTTCCTTCGATGACTCCCGTGTACATCGGTGATCGATCCAGACCACTTCGAATAATTTCATGACACTTCTCATTGGTGGCAGTGATATAACATTTAATCTGTGGTGGGTGATCGCTTTGCTTGCCAAGAAACGACATGACTGGCAGGGGAGTATCACCAGCCTGTTCCTGCATTTGACTAAAATCTACCGAACGCGCATCCACACGAGGCGGTGTTCCTGTTTTCAGACGCTCAACACGGAACGGTAACTCTCTTAATCGTTCTGCCAAAGCGATGGCTGGCTGATCACCAGCACGACCACCACTGCTGTTCGCCAGACCGATGTGAATCTTGCCACCGAGAAATGTGCCTGTTGTTAAAACCACCTTATGGGCGCGAATGTCTAATCCCATCTGTGTGCGTACTCCACGCACACAGCCATTTTCGATAATGAGATCATCGACTCCCTGCTGGAACAAAGAGAGGTTTTCCTGACTCTCCAGTATTTCACGAATAGCTGACTTGTAGAGAACGCGATCAGCCTGGGCACGAGTAGCGCGCACTGCCGGTCCTTTACTCGCATTCAGAACACGGAATTGAATGCCGGCACGATCGATAGCCTTGGCCATGGCACCGCCCAGCGCATCAATTTCCTTTACCAAATGACTTTTGCCGATGCCACCAATAGCAGGGTTGCAAGACATCTGACCCAGGGTTTCCATGCTATGGGTAACAAGCAATGTGCTGACCCCCTGGCGCGCCGACGCCAAAGCCGCCTCGGTGCCGGCGTGTCCGCCGCCTACCACTATCACGTCAAAATGCTTGTCTAATTGCATGGAGGAGATTCCAATTCAGGGGCCGAGCAGTATATAGATTAGCAATGAAAAGTGAATGCTTTATCGGCCCGATCAGCTACGCGCTTATTTCATTAAATAAGAATAAATAAATAATTTAATTAGTATAGGTAGAAGAAGGTATAGATGTTGTTGTTATAGGGTCTCCCAATTTCTGTTGAAAAGTGGTTTTTCTCTTTAAACCTCAATAGATTAGCTCGCTGATAAGTCCGCTTATTTGCTCTTAAAAACACGCTTAAAGCTTTGGGGGCAACTGTGTATGAAATTCAATAGGCCTTCAGAATTCAGGTTCATGCACAATTTGGCGCTTGATTATCCACTGCCTATCCAGACATACAGGTTTATTTGCCAACATAATGTCCAATTTTGCTGAGTGGCTGTTCGCGCTATTTGCCTATACAGAAGCTGGAGAAAATTTCTCCAAGCAAATCATCGCTGCTGACCTGGCCTGTGATTGACCCCAAGGATTGCTGCGCTAGCCGTAGATCTTCGGCAATCAACTCGAGAGGTAACTGCTTACTAACCCCAGACCGTGCGCTATCTAACAACTTTTCAGTTTTCTTCAGAGCTTGAATGTGTCTTTCACGGGCGATAAATCCATCTTCGGTCATCGCCTCGAAGCCACAACTACTTTGTAGATAAGATTTGATGGCGTCTATGCCGAGACCTTGTTTGGCCGATATGTGGAAGCTTGTCAGGACATGCTCTTGATAATTTGTTGATCCCTGGCCGTTAACAGGATCCTCAAGCAAATCTGTCTTGTTGATAACTACACATAAGCGATCTGCATATTCCTCCAGCCAGGCACCAGTATCTTGTTCTTGGGCTAACAGCGTGAGGGCGTCGCTCAAGAATTCACTGTCATCTAAATCGATAGTAGTTGCATCGATCAGTAACAGGATTCGGTCAGCTTGGCTGATTACCTGCCTGGCTCTTCGTACACCTTCCAGTTCTACTTGATCCTCACTTTCTCTAAGGCCAGCTGTGTCGGTGATGTGAACAGGTAAGCCATCGAGGCTTAGTTGCTCCTTGAGCAGATCGCGGGTGGTGCCAGGAATGTCAGTGACAATCGCCGATTCATTGCCGGCGAGCGCATTAAGTAAACTGGATTTTCCAGCATTCGGCGCACCGGCAATAACAACCGAGATCCCTTCCTGCAGTAGCGCGCCCTGGTTGGCTTGTTTAAAGATAGCTAGCAGTAAGTTCGTTGCTTCGGTCAAAGCGCTGGCTACGCCGGTGTCCGCCAGGACGTCGATGTCTTCATCACTAAAGTCAATCGCAGCCTCCACGTTGACTCGAATTGAGATGAGTTGATTTACTAACTCTTCGACTCGTGCTGAGAAGACACCCTGCAAGGTTCGCATGGCACTGCGAACAGCTTGCTCAGAGCCAGCCTCTATCAGATCGGCAATTGCCTCGGCCTGTAATAGATCTACTTTGTCATTTAAGAACGCCCGTTCCGTAAACTCACCGGGTCGAGCCAGGCGTGCACCACATTCCAGTGTACGTCGCAACAGGGCATTGAGTACCTGATAGCCACCGTGCCCCTGCAGTTCAAGAACGTCTTCACCAGTAAACGAATTGGGGGCGGAAAAATACAGAGCGATGCCTGAATCTAAAACAGAACTGTCGGTGCTAAGAAAATTGGTAACGGTCGCTGTACGAGCTTCTGGCAACTTACCGCAAATGGTTTCGGCGATTTCAGACACAGCTGGACCAGATACCCTGACAATTCCAACTCCTCCTCTACCAGGAGGGGTGGCAATGGCACTTATGGTGTCTGTATCCAGTTGAGCCATCGCAGCTGATCTATTTGGTGGTTAGTGGGGAAAAGCCATGAAGCGGGTGAAGGGGATTTTCTTGTACGTTACTTCTTGTGTGTTAATTCTAGTAAGCAACTACTTTGAGGCTTTAGCTTCGTAGGCAGCCTCTATCTTTCGAGTGATATACCACTGTTGCAGTATGCTGAGCAGCCCATTGGTCAACCAGTACAAAACAAGCCCAGCGGGAAACCACAAAAACAGTACAGTCATCATGATCGGCATGAACTGCATGACCTTGGCCTGCATTGGGTCAGCTGGCGCAGGGCTGAGCCTCGTTTGCAGAAACATGGTGGCACCCATCAAAAGTGGCAAGATGAAGAATGGGTCTCTGACCGACAAATCTTCCAACCATAAGACAAAAGGGGCATGTCTTAACTCGACGCTTTCCATTAGCACCCAATACAAGGCAATGAACACTGGCATCTGAACCAGCATGGGCAGACAACCGCCGAATGGATTTATCTTTTCCTTTTTATATAGCTCCATCGTGGCTTGCTGCAGTTTCATGCGGTCATCGCCGTAGCTTTCCTTAAGCTGTTGCATTTTCGGCATTAGTCTCCGCATGCCCGCCATCGATTTATATTGGGTCTCGGATAACTTATAGAACAAGGCCTTCACCACAAAGGTCAGCATGATGATTGAGAGGCCATAGTTTCCGATGAAGGAGTCGATTTGGCGCAGCAACCAATATATGGGAGCGGCCAGAAACCAGAGAAAGCCGTAATCGATAGTAAGATCCAGATTCGGTGCGACCTCAGCGAGCACATATTGATCTTTAGGGCCTGCATAAAACCCCATCGACCAGCTGCCTGTTTCACCAGCCGGTACAGAAAATGCGGTGCTGGTAAATTCACCGAAGTACTGATTAATGCTGTTTTTTCTGGTGGTATAGCGATTTACTGAGTCTGCAGGCGGTATCCACGCTGAGAGAAAATAGTGTTGGCTGAAACCGATCCAACCGCCTTCCATATCGAAGGACTGGGACGCATCGTCGACATCATCGAAATCAATTCGGATGTAGGGGTCGTCGTCGGAAGTCGTTACGAAGCCGAGATAACTGCGTCCAAAGCCACCAACTGAACTGGGATCATTATAGTTGTCTCGTTTGATTTGTCCGAACGCATTGCCTTGAAATTCATTAGTTGTCTGGTTATTGACGATAAAGCTGACATCAATTAGATAGCTTCCTCGATGTAACTGATAGCGCTTGGTGATACTTACACCGGTCGCGCTGGTGGTCGTTAAATCGATACTCAGAGTCTCTTCGTTATCCGCAAGCGAATAGTTTGACTGTGCCGTGTTGTATTGAGCACGTTGCGTGGAATCAATTCCATCTCGTCCTATTAGCCCACTTTGAGCAACGTAGTTTCTATTTTGACCTGATTCCAATAATACAAAGGGGTCATTTGGCACATCTAATTGCTTCAAATATTGGGGTAAGGCTAACGCGACAACATCACCGCCGTTTAAGTCAATCGCGAGTTCAAGTGTGTCGGTAGAAACTGTAATGATGCGTGATGAAGAACTGACTGGTTCTTGAGCCTGTGGTGAAGTGGGAACAGAGTCAGGTTCATCAGATATGGCGGTAGGTAAGCTCGCAGGTAAATCAGCGGCTGGCTGCGGGTTGGAATCTGGAATTGACTCTAGTTGAGGAGTAGGGCTGCCCCCGTCAACGACTGGGGGATAATCTTCCTGCCAGGCGAGCAGCATTAGATAGGTAACGGCTGCCAAAGCTGTATAGAGTGAAAAGCGTGTTAAATCCATAACTTTTACTCTGAAGTACTCACCTGGGTTACTTCCGATCCTGGTACCGGGTCGAACCCGCCCTCATGCCAGGGATGGCATCGACATATTCTTTGTGTGCCCAGCAGCACTCCTTTGGTCGCGCCGTGTATCGCAATGGCTTCTTTTGTGTATTGTGAACAAGTGGGGTAGAAACGGCAGGTGGTGCCGAACAACAAACTCAAGCTGCGTTGATAGAGAGTAAGCAAGGAGATGAGGAGTCGGGCTAGCATTTGAGTTTCGAAACAGTGATCTCTAGTTCGGTGCTGGCACCAATTATGTTCTGTCCAATGTCAGGCAGCGACATGCTTTTTCTCCAGATCTCTCCACAGTGTTTCCAGGCTGCTTCTAATTTCTGGATTGCCTAGCTTGTCGGTCCCTTTTCTTACAAGAACAACAATGTCGAGTTGTTCCAGCCTCTCACTGCTATTTCGAAAAGAATCTCTTATCAGGCGTCTGATTCGATTTCGTTGCACGGCCAGCGGTATGTTCTTTTTCGCAACAACCATCCCCAGCCGCGAGCTCGATATTTGCGCATTCAATGCAAGAACTAGGAAATGTCGATTCGCAACTTTGAATTGATTATTAGCAAAGACTGCGTCGAAATCACTGGCATTTAACAAGCGCGATGCTTTGGGAAAGCCGGTAGATGTCACAGGCCATTCTCAGTGCTCAGTTAGAAACAGCAGAAAATAGACAAATTATGCTGACAAGCGAGCACGACCCTTGGCGCGACGTCGCTTGAGTACCAGGCGCCCACCTTTGGTCGCCATTCGCGCGCGGAACCCATGGGTACGAGCCCGTTTTAGTACGCTTGGCTGGTATGTTCGCTTCATAGCAGAGTTTCCGGATTATCAAATACTTGCAGAGCTGCCTGCTATAGCCAGGAACGGCTCTGAAAAAGAGGCGGAATTCTAGTGGTTTTGCCCCTAAGTTGCAATGTCGATGGGGGTTGCATTGGAGGGTAATTCCGGGCCATTTGGAGGCAGTTGCTCATGGCAAACCAATGCCAAAATTATGCCCAAAAGCCACCCACAAGTTATCCACAGCATATTTATCAACAGGCTTAAGAATAACGTAAAAAATAGGCTTTGGCGCGGCCCTGTTTTTTCCAGCAGAAATCTCGTAACAGGCTGAAAAATATAAGGAAAAAACGAAGACAAAAGTATGGCTATTGATGCTGCGGTCAGTGGATAACTTTATGACCCGCGGCTAGAATTGCCTACTTAATTTCGTAAATTATAAAAACAAAGAGCACGGGCAATAGAAAGTGGTAGTAACCCATTGGCAGAAATGCACTGATTATCTAAAGGACGAACTTCCCTCCCAACAATTCAATACCTGGATCCGCCCTCTACGCGCAGAACAGCGCGCGGAGGCTATTGTGCTGTATGCGCCAAATCGTTTCATCCAGGATTGGGTAAAGAGTAAATTTCTGGACCGCATCCAGGAATTGCTAGCTGAAATCACCGCTGAAGTGGTAAATGTTTCCCTGGAAGTTTCACAGGAGGATTTCAAACAAGGCACTGAACGAAAGGAGCCAGGGACTCCGGCCGTCACATCTACCGCGGTCACGCGGCAGGAAAGCAGCAGCAGGCACAACGCGAAACCGCAAACAAACCTGTCCGCTAATCGTCAAAACGTCGATACCATTATCGAGGGCAAGCTACGTCATCGCGGTGCGCTAAATCGCGAAAACAACTTCGATAATTTCATCGTTGGGAAATCCAATCAGTTAGCCCGCGCTGCCGCAATGCAGGTTGCTGAGAACCCAGGATATGCCTACAACCCCCTATTTATCTATGGTGGCGTCGGTTTGGGTAAGACTCATTTGATGCATGCTATAGGTAACTTCTTAGTTGATAAGAAGCCAGATGCAAAAGTTGTGTATCTGCATTCCGAGACCTTCGTGGCAACTATGGTTACTGCCTTGCAACTCAATGCCATCAGTGAATTCAAGCGTTTCTATAGATCCGTTGATGCGTTATTAATTGACGATATTCAGTTCTTCGCTGGTAAGGAACGGTCACAGGAAGAATTCTTCCACACCTTCAATGCATTGTTGGAAGGGGGGCAGCAAATCATTTTGACCTGCGATCGATTCCATAAAGAGATCAACGGATTGGAAGAGCGATTGAAGTCTCGATTCGGTTGGGGTCTGACAGTCGCCGTCGAACCGCCCGAACTGGAAACACGGGCGGCGATTCTGATGAACAAAGCTGATCTTTGTAATATCGAACTGCCCTACGAATCGGCACTCTTTATTGCACAACGTTTGCGCTCGAATGTTCGAGAATTGGAGGGTGCCCTGAAACGGGTCATTGCCCACGCAAACTTCAAGGGAGCGCCCATAGACCTGGAGCTGATCAAGGAGGCGCTGCGTGATTTGTTCGCCCTACAAGATAAGCTTGTCACAATTGACAACATACAGCGATCTGTAGCCGAGTACTACAAGATAAAAATGGCCGACATGTTGTCAAAAAGGCGCAATCGCTCCGTGGCTCGCCCACGACAGGTTGCCATGACACTCTCGAAAGAGCTGACCAATCACAGTTTGCCGGAAATCGGGGACGCCTTCGGTGGTCGAGACCATACCACGGTGCTGCATGCCTGTAAGCAGATTAACAAACTGCGCCACACCTCGACCGACATTCAGGAGGACTACAATAACCTCCTTCGGTCCTTGTCCAGCTAGAATGCAAGTTATTGAAAAATAAAGGGAAATAGAGCAAAAATGCAATTTTCGATAAACCGCGAAGCGCTCCTGAAACCACTGCAATTAGTAGGTGGGGTGGTTGAGAGAAGACAGACGCTACCGGTTCTCTCAAATGTTTTGATGGTGCTTGAGGGTAATGAGTTAGCGCTCACTGGCACCGACTTGGAAGTCGAGCTCATTGGCCGAGTGGCAGGGGACAGTGCTAAACAAGCTGGGGCTATTACTGTTCCTGCCAGGAAGTTATTGGATATCTGCAAGTCCCTTGCAGACAGCGCTGTTATTGATGTCACTTTGAAGGACAACAAGCTGCAGCTTAAGTCCGGGCGCAGTCGGTTTACACTTACTACTCTTCCAGCAGCTGAATTTCCTCAGGTTGAAGAAGAGCCCGATACGTTTTCCCTTGCCATTGGGCAGAGCAGACTACGAGAGTTGCTGGATGCAACCAGCTTCGCCATGGCGCAACAAGATGTGAGGTATTACCTCAACGGGATGTTGTTTGAAGTGGCGAACGACTATTTAAGAGTAGTAGCCACCGATGGGCATAGACTGGCCATGGAAACAATTGCCATGTCCAATTCAATCGCTGAGACCCAGCAGTTGATTCTGCCTCGTAAGGGGATCATGGAGCTTGCTCGGTTGTTGCAAGATGATGCAGGCGAGATTGTATTAACCTTCGGACAGAACCACATTCGGGCCAAGGTCCCCGAGTTTACATTCACTTCAAAACTGGTGGACGGCAAGTTTCCTGATTACAACAGGGTTTTACCGAAAGGCGGTGACCGAACAATGCTGGGTGAGTGTCAGGAATTGCGCCAGGCATTTTCCAGGGCTGCTATTCTTTCTAATGAAAAATACCGTGGTGTCAGAGTTATTCTAAATGCAGGTGAGCTAAGAATTCTGGCCAATAACCCGGAGCAGGAGGAAGCAGAAGAAGTGGTGGCCGTTGAATACGATTCCGATTCTATTGAGATCGGGTTTAATGTTAGTTATCTCATCGACGTTCTTTCCACCATAAGCAGTAAAAAGGTCAAGATGACACTCTCGGATCCCAATAGCAGCGCGTTATTGGAGGCCGAAGAAGGCAGTGATGCCCTCTATGTCGTCATGCCGATGCGGCTGTAAAGTTTCAACGGGGCCCCACCCCACGGACTATGAGCGCTCTATGTAAGCTGGAATTGAGCCAATTTCGAAACATCGAACATTCGAATTTGGAACTAGCGCCTTCCCTGAATCTGATTCATGGCGAGAATGGCAGCGGCAAGACCAGCTTGTTAGAGGCCGTGCATGTACTCGCTACTGGTAAGTCTTTTCGTAGCAGCCTGGTAGATCCTTTGATTCAGGAGGGAGCACCGGAAGCAGTCATTTTTGCTGAGAACACGGAACATACCAGCTTCGGCTTGAAAAAGCCCCGTAACCAGAAACACCAACTTAAGCTTGGCGGCACGACACAAACCAATTGGGATGAGGTGGCCAGAGCTATCCCGACTCAAATACTGGATTCGGGCTCATTTCAACTGCTGGAAGGTGGTCCCAAGGCCAGAAGACGATTTCTGGATTGGGGAGTGTTTCACGTGGAACCTCAGTTCGTGGAATCCTGGCGACGCAGCCGAAAGGCTCTCGCCAATCGCAATCGCCTTTTAAAATCCCATCCACTCGACGAACCCCAACTTGAACCATGGAATCAGGAACTCGTTACTTCGGCGGAAAAGATGCATGCTGCTCGTCGTTCCTATATGGAGCAGTTGATCCCCGTTTTTCAAGATATTCATGTTCAGCTAGTAGGACAGAACTTGAGCGACCTTACCATCGAGTACAAAAGGGGGTGGGATGAGGAGTCAGGGCTTGCCGAAGCATTGAAAGTGAATTTGGCCCAGGACCTCAAATACGGGTCTACCCAGCTTGGGCCTCACAGGGCCGATATTGAGATGCGGATAGGGAAGCGCAAGGCCATCGAGCTCTTGTCCCGTGGCCAGCAGAAACTGCTGGTTTGTGCGTTAAAGATCGCCCAAGGAAAATTGCTTTCGGCAGCCATTGGTCGGCAGTGCATTTATCTTGTAGACGATTTGCCAGCTGAGCTCGACCGGGAAAACCGTGAGCGGGTGCTTACTCAGCTACTGAAACTTGATAGCCAGCTTTTCGTGACCTGCGTTGATCTTACAGCGCTTGATTTCATTCGTCTGGAGCCCCCCAAATTAGCCACGTTCCACGTGGAACGTGGTATAATAAGAGATTGATTTTTCGCCAAATTATGGTGTTTTCGCTGCAAAAATGTCGCCCTGAAATCAAGGGGCGAATAGCTGGAGAAGTGACATGAGTGACGAACCCCAAACAGAGTACAATTCCGAGAGCATTAAGGTCCTGAAAGGCCTGGATGCGGTGCGGAAGCGGCCTGGTATGTACATCGGGGATACTGATGACGGTACCGGATTGCACCACATGGTGTTCGAGCTTGTGGACAACTCCATCGATGAGGCCCTGGCCGGCCATTGTGACGAGATCCATGTGACCATACATGTGGGCGAGACTATCACGGTGGCCGACAATGGCCGCGGCATCCCTACCGAGATGCATAAAGAGGGTGTCTCGGCTGCTGAAGTGATCATGACCGTACTCCATGCTGGAGGAAAGTTCGACGACAACAGCTATAAAGTGTCAGGCGGGCTGCATGGCGTGGGAGTGTCCGTGGTTAATGCCTTGTCGGAGGAGTTAAAACTCACTATCCGCCGAGGCGGCAAAGTACATGAACAGTACTATCAACACGGGGTGCCCCAGGCGCCTCTGACTGTGGTTGGAGAAACCAGCATTACTGGCACCGAATGTCATTTCAAACCTTCTAAAGAAACCTTCTCCAATATTGAATTCCACTACGATATTCTGGCCAAAAAGCTACGTGAGTTAGCATTTCTTAACGCGGGAGTGGCCATTCGCTTGACAGATGAGCGCAGCGGTAAGGAAGAGCTCTACAAGTACGAAGGCGGACTAAAGGCGTTCGTCGACTATCTCAATACCAATAAAAACACCGTCAACAAACTATTCCATTTTGTCTCCGAACGTAATGCGGATGGCATTACCGTGGAAGTTGCTCTGCAGTGGCATGATTCTTACCAGGAGAACATCTTTCCTTATACCAACAATATTCCCCAGCGTGATGGTGGGACACATCTGGCTGGATTTCGCAGCGCATTAACTCGAGTGCTCAAGAGCTACATCGACAAAGAGCTCGCTCAAAAGAAAGGTAAGGAAGTGGTCACTAGCGGGGACGACGCCAGAGAAGGCCTGACTGCGATTATTTCCGTCAAAGTCCCGGATCCCAAGTTTTCATCCCAGACCAAGGACAAATTGGTGTCTTCCGAGGTGAAAACCGTCGTGGAACAGGAAATGGGAGCCCAATTTAACGACTATTTGTTGGAAAACCCCCAGGATGCCAAGTTAATCGTCAACAAAATGATAGATGCGGCCCGCGCCCGCGAGGCTGCCCGCAAGGCACGGGAAATGACACGCCGCAAAGGCGCTCTGGACGTGGCGGGATTGCCGGGCAAACTCGCCGATTGTCAGGAAAAGGATCCGGCCCTTTCTGAAATCTACATCGTGGAGGGTGATTCAGCGGGGGGCTCTGCAAAACAAGGTCGAAACCGCAAGAATCAGGCGGTATTGCCGCTCAAGGGCAAGATTCTGAACGTGGAAAAAGCCCGGTTCGACAAAATGCTCAGCTCAGCGGAAATCGGTACGCTGATCAAGGCGCTTGGTTGTGGCATCGGCAACGAAGAATTTGCGCCGGAAAACTTACGCTATCACAGCATTATCATCATGACGGATGCGGACGTAGATGGATCCCACATTCGTACCCTGTTGCTGACGTTTTTCTTCAGACAAATGCGTGATCTGGTCGAGCGAGGCCATATCTACATCGCGCAACCACCGCTGTATAAAATTCGTAAAGGCAAACAGGAGCAATACCTGAAAGACGATATTGAGCTCGCCAACTACCAGACGCAAATAGCATTGGAAGGAGCAAGCT
The DNA here is from genome assembly GCA_022360535.1 of Pseudomonadales bacterium. Classification (GTDB taxonomy): domain Bacteria; phylum Pseudomonadota; class Gammaproteobacteria; order Pseudomonadales; family Pseudohongiellaceae; genus UBA9145. The sequence continues at coordinate 12,065 of JAKSCP010000544.1, forward strand.
TACATGTGAATACAGATGCGCCAGGGATAGCGGACGATTCCCTGGAGAGTTTAGTCAAACAATATAACGAGGCTTATGCCATCATCAGTCGACTCGCGCGGGTGTACCCCACAGAAGTACTAGAGGCGATGATCTTTACCAAACCCCTGAAGGAAGAGGACCTTAAATCCAAGGAAACAACCCAGTCCTGGGTGGAAGAATTGGCGCAGCGCCTGGAGGAAAAACATCCGGGCGTGAGTGCAAGTTTCAGCCTTCAGATAGAGGAAGATCCAGAACGTCACACCTTCCTGCCTTGTGCCGTACAGAACATGCACGGCCTGGAAAAACGATACAACTTTAGCGCAGACTTTTTTCACTCAGCGGAGTACAACACATTAGCTGAGCTGGGCAAGGTACTGGAAGGATTAATCGAAGAGGGTGCCTTTGTGAAACGGGGCGAACGCACGCAGGAAATATCGAGCTTCGGTGAAGCCATCGCCTGGTTGACTCATGACGCCATGAAAGGGCATTACTTGCAGCGCTACAAGGGTCTTGGTGAGATGAATCCGGATCAGTTGTGGGAGACTACGATGAACCCGGAAACGCGACGCATGCTGCAAGTCACGATCGATGATGCTATTAACGCCGATCAGTTGTTCAATACATTAATGGGTGACCAAGTCGACCCACGGCGAGAATTCATCGAAGATAATGCGCTTACCGCAGACAACCTCGATATTTAAATCTTCCACCGCTAGCTAACTTAGCTTCATAGCGTTCGTTATTGGCGAAGCACTACGTGCGCCCGCACCCAGGCTTCTGCCTGCTCCGTCAATTCGTTGACCGATTGTTCAGAAACATCGATGGCTGGACCGAACTCAACGGTGATTTTCCCGGGGTATTTGATGAAAGAGCGAGGGGGCCAGCAATAACCGGCGTTGTGGGCTATGGGCACGATTGGTACTGTCGCCGAAGTGGCCAGAGTCGCACCGCTGCGTGAGAATCGTTTCAAGGTGCCGGGTTTGGAGCGTGTCCCCTCTGGAAAAACAATTACCGAACTTCCTTCCTTGAGCCGCTGCACGCCTTGAGTTAACAAGGATTTACCTGCCTCTCTTGGTTTGCTGCGGTCGATGGCGATAGGCTTAGTTAGTCTTAGTGCCCAACCCCAGAATGGAATATTCATCAGCTCCTTCTTTAGAATGGGAGACAGGGGGTAAATTAGCCGATAAAAAAGGAGCGTTTCCCAGCTGCTTTGATGATTAGAGAGATAAACGGTTGGGGATTGCCCAATGTTATCCAGACCTTTTACTTCGTAGCGAACACCGCAACAAAGCCTGAGCCAGGTGAGAATTATCAGACACCAAAAAGATGCAATACGATAGTGACCTCGTTGACTGAGAACCGGAAAGGAAACAATAAAAAAAGCCGACATGAGTATGGTAGTAAGCACATACCCAAAATAAAAAAGTGCAGAGCGGATCGCTAACAGCAAGTTAGTCATGGGCCGACAAAATTAACTGGCTGGTTGCCGCGAGAAGATCATCGTAAACTGGAACATCCTCCAGTCCGCTGGTTTTCAGTAGAGCCTCTGATTGGGCGCCTTTACCAGTCCTCACCAAAACAGGTTGCATACTATAAGCCCGCGCCGCCTGAATATCTTTTACACTATCACCAATCATATAGGCGCCAGGTAGCACACATTTAAACTCAATTTCGATTTGCTGCAACAATCCGGTAGCGGGTTTTCTGCAATCACATCCTTCATTCGGGCCATGGGGACAAAAGAAGACACCGTCGATAAACCCACCGGCATCTTCAACCATAGAACACATCTTATGATGAATGGCCGCGAGAGCGGCGCCATCAAACAGACCTCGGGCAAGCCCCGACTGATTAGTGGCCACAGCCACGGTAAAACCCTGTTTGGTAAGCAGGGCTATTGCTTCGAGGCTACCCGGTATCGGTGTCCACTCTTCGGGAGACTTGATATAAGCATCAGAGTCTTCATTGATGACGCCGTCTCTGTCCAGAACGATTGTCTTCATGAAGCGACCGAAAAGAAATGGTTAACTCTTGTGGAGTTGAGAGATATCGGCAGTGTGCAGGAAAAGAGTCTGTAGCCTGCTTAGTAAAGCGAGACGATTATGGCGAACCCTATCATCGTCCGCCATCACTAACACCTTGTCGAAAAATTGATCCACAGGGTCTTTCATGACAGACAAGGCCTGTAAACCTTCTGTGTATTTGCCAGCGGCAAAAAGAGGCTCTACCTCTGCTTCTTTTGTCCCTAGCAGCGCAAACAGATCAGATTCTGCTGTATCTGTGAGTAAAGCCTGATCGATGGTGGCGTCGCCACTAGCCGTTTCCTTGGAAAGAATGTTGGATACTCGTTTGTTGGCTGCTGCTAACGCCGCTGCCTCTGGCAGCGAGTTAAAGTGGTGTACTGCCTGAATTCGTTGGTGAAAATCCAGGGGACTGGTGGGCTTGAGTTCGAATACTGATTGAAATTCCTCTGCTGAAATACCCTCGTCGAGATACCAGGCCCGAAAACGATCCAGCATAAATTCGAAAACTTTGGCTGCGGTATCAGCTTCAAAGTCATTGCCAGAAAAGTTCTCCAAAGCAATGTCGATACAGGAAGCCAAATCCAGAGCCAGCTGCTTTTCGATCATGATACGAAGTACACCAATAGCTGCCCGCCGCAGTGCAAAGGGATCTTTTGATCCAGTGGGAGGTTGGCCAATACCGAAAAGGCCGACTATGGAATCCAGCTTATCCGAAATCGCTAGCAGCGCCCCGGTAAGTGAATCCGGAACAGCATCTCCTGCAAATCGCGGCTGATACTGCTCGTCGATTGCCTGAGCCACTTCTTTTGCCTCGCCGTCATTCAGCGCATAGTAATAACCCATTAGCCCCTGCAGGTCGGCGAATTCCCCAACCATATTGGTTAGGAGATCACATTTGGATAACTCGGCGGCGCGCTCACAATAGTCCGGGTTTCCATTGGTTTGTGATGCCAGTGCCTTGGCGATCCTACTGACTCGATCACATTTGTCCTTTACGGTACCCAGCTTGTCCTGAAAGACCAAATTCCCAAGTTGTTCATAACGGGAAGCCAGAGGGGATTGCTTGTCTGTTTCGAAAAAGAATCGCGCATCGGCGAGGCGCGGCCGAATGACTCGTTCATTGCCTTCGATCACTTGCGCAGGGTCTTTGCTTTCCAGGTTGCTGATGGTGATGAACTTCGGTACCAATCGTTGATCACCATCCACTAGATTGAAGCACTTCTGGTGGGACTTCATGGCCAGGACCAAGGCCTCTTGGGGTACTTCCAAATACTCCGCATCAAAATCACCAGTCAGAGCTACCGGAAACTCGACCAGTGCGGTGACTTCGTTCAGCAAGTCATCCTCAATAACAGCCGTCGCATTCGCCTGTGAGGCTTCCGCCAACACCTGTTCTCGAATAAGTTCTTTTCGTTTGTCAAAACAGGGTATGACCTTGCCTTGAGTTTCCAACAAGGTTTCATAGTCCTGTGCTTTTGTCAGCGTTAGCTGCCCCTCGCTATGGAAACGGTGTCCAAAAGTCTTGTTACTACTTTCCACATCCAAGATTGTGGCTTCGATAACTTCTTCTCCAAACAGCAAGACCGACCAGTGCACGGGGCGCACAAACTCCGTTCGGGAACTGCCCCAACGCATGCGTTTAGGAATCGGCAATTGCGCCAATGCATGGATTACAATATCCGGCACCAGTTCCTTTGTCGTCACGCCTTTTTGCAGGAGGGTGTAACTGAGCTTTTCTACCCCATCCTTTTCGGCGCGTTGCAGTTCTTCAACAGAAACCCCACAGGACCGGGCAAAACCCTCAGCCGCTGGTGTTGGATTACCATTGCTATCGAAGGCCGCTTTGACCGCAGGACCAAAACGGGTGTTTTCCTGATCGGCCTGTGACTCCTGCAGATTTGTCAGTAGAAGCGCCAAGCGACGTGGTGTGGCAAAGCGCTGGCAAGCATCGAATTGCAACGACTTTGCCTTCAGTTGTTTGCAGACAGAGTCTTCAAACGCCGACGACAATCCAGCGAGCGCCTTGGGCGGTAGCTCTTCAGTACCAATCTCTATAAGAAGGTCACGTGCAGACATCAGGAATCGGAATCCAAATACTGTTGCCGCAATTCCTCAGGTGCCAAAGGAAACCCTAACTGTTTGCGGCTTTGAAAATAGGTCTCGGCGACGGCGCGGGCCAGGCTACGCACCCGCAAGATAAAGCGTTGGCGCTCGGTAACGGAGATCGCGTTGCGGGCGTCGAGTAAATTGAAATAGTGAGAGGCTTTCAATACCTGTTCGTAAGCGGGCAGTGCCAGTTGTTTCTCCAGTAGGTCATTGCAGAGTGATTCACACTCATCGAAATAGCGAAACAACTTATCCACGTCAGCATGCTCAAAATTAAAGGCTGACATCTCCACTTCATTTTGCTTAAACACATCGCCATAGGTCACTTTACCTGCTGGCCCATCGGTCCAAACAATGTCGTAAATACTGTCTACACCTTGCAGGTACATTGCAATGCGCTCGATCCCATAAGTGATCTCGCCACTTACCGGATGACATTCCAGACCTCCCACTTGTTGGAAGTACGTGAACTGAGTTACCTCCATACCGTTTAGCCAAACTTCCCAGCCAAGACCCCATGCGCCGAGAGTGGGAGATTCCCAGTTGTCTTCAACAAACCTTACGTCGTGGATAGACATGTCTATACCCAGGCTCTTCAATGAATCCAAATACAATTCTTGAATGTCCTTGGGTGATGGTTTGAGAATGACCTGAAACTGATAGTAGTGCTGCAGGCGATTGGGGTTCTCACCGTAACGCCCATCCGTGGGTCGGCGGCAGGGCTGCACGTAAGCAGTGTTCCAACTTTCGGGACCGATAGCACGCAGGAAGGTAGCAGGATGAAACGTTCCCGCTCCCACTTCCAGGTCCAAAGGCTGCAGTACCACACAACCCTTTTCAGCCCAAAATTGCTGTAAAGCCAGGATTAGCCCCTGGAATGTTGAGAGGTCGTTAGTGGTACTCACGGTATTAGAATTGCTCAGGATTTCGCGGGGCTGCAATTATCCTTGATTATCTATAACTATTCCACCAAGCCCCGTCGTTTGGGCATCTCAGCAGAGTATGCTGAACCTGTTTTGTGATAAGTTAGCGCTTCAGATTCTTCTCATTCGTTAAGCCAAGAGCAAACACCATCCAGTCCGCCAGCTACATTCTCATACGAGGATTCCTGTGGTTCCTGTCATTGTTGCCCCTTTCAGTGCTGCACTGGATTGCAGGTGTTTGGGGCAGATTGCTTTACTTATTCCCGACCAAGGCCAAGGACACTACCAGTAAAAATCTGCACCATTGCTTTCCCGAACGCTCCGAATCAGAAATTCAATCGCTTATCAAAGCAAGCCTGGTCAACACTGCCTGTACTGCACTGGAGATGGGAAAAGCCTGGGCTGCACCCATGGCACAAACCTTGTCTCTCGTTAAAGGTGAGAGCGGGTACGCAGAATTTCGTCGCGCGGTAGAAAGTGAACAAGGCGTGATACTCATCGCGCCCCATTTGAGCAATTGGGAGATCTTTGGTTTTTTTGCCTGCGAAGGGCTACCTTCAAATTTCATGTACCAACCACCACGGGTTGCAGGGCTCGATCGCTTGCTGCGGGAAGTGCGCGCCCGCAACGGTGTGCAGATGGCACCTACCAATCGAAAAGGCGTCGCAGAACTGCTCACTGCACTGAAACGGGGAGAGCTGGTGGGCATCCTGCCGGATCAAGTTCCCAATGATGAAAGTGGAATCTTTGCACCGTTTTTCGGAAAACCCGCATTCACTATGACTCTGGTTAGCAAGTTGGCACAGCGCACCGGCGCCAAAGTATTTTGTGGATATGCCGAGCGGCTGGCACCGGGTCAGGGCTTCAAAGCGGTGTTCTTGCCGGCAGATGAGGCGGTTTACAGTGAAGATCTTTTGCAATCTGTAGTGGGGTTGAATCGAACCATTGAGCATGCAGTCAACAGGTCGTTAACTCAGTATCAATGGGAATACAAACGCTTCAGACGACAACCTGATAACTCAGAATTCTATCGTCTGAATCAGTAGCTAGCGCTTCCAAAACATGGGCGTGAATAACACCAATAGGGTGAATACCTCCAGGCGCCCCAATAGCATGGCAAAGCAGAGTATCCATTTCGCTGTGCCAGGCAGCTCGGCATAAGTCTGCGCCACACTCGCCAGTCCCGGACCCAGATTGTTGATGCAGGCACCAACGGCAGAAAAGGCCGTAATGATATCCAGACCGGTTGCCAACAGGGCCAACAACATCACCATAAATGCCATGACATAGACGGCGAAAAATCCCCACACAGATTCGATGACACGATCCGGCATCACTTTCTTGCCTAGCTTGATTGGGATGACGGCGCGGGGATGGATCAGGCGCTGTACTTCTCTTATGCCTTGCTTAAAGATCAACAGGATTCGAATGACTTTCATGCCACCTCCAGTTGAACCGGCGCAGGCGCCAATGATAGCGGCATAGAGTAGTACATAGGGTAAGAACAATGGCCAGTTACTGAAGTCCGCCGTTGTAAACCCGGTGGTAGTGGCAAACGACACAACCTGGAAGGTGCCTTTGATTAAAGATTCTCCAACAGAGCTATAGGTATTGGAGAAATACAGGATGACCACCGTGGTGATCGAAACCGAGAGAAGGATGAATCCGTAAAACAAGAATTCTGAATCTTGAAAGTAATGGCGAATCGTCGTGTCTCTTTTCTTGCTCCAGGTGATGAAATGCAACGCAAAGTTTATTCCAGCGATAAACATAAATAACACTGCAACCAATTCCACTAAAGGGTTCTCAAAATACCCAAGGCTTGCATCATGAGTAGAGAATCCACCGATCGCGATGGTGCTGAAGCTGTGAGAAACGGCGTCGAACAGATCCATCCCAACTAACCAATAGGCCAGAGCGCAGGCAACGGTAAGCGAGAGGTAGATATACCAAAGGTTCTTTGCCGTCTCTGCCAGGCGAGGAACCAGCTTGTTATCTTTGATGGGCCCCGGGCTTTCAGCCCGATACAGTTGCATGCCCCCTATGCCAAGCATTGGCAATAGTGCGAGGGCCAACACGATAATGCCCATGCCCCCCATCCATTGCAGCAATTGCCGGTAGAACAATATGGACTTGGGCAATCCATCCAGACCAGAGATAACGGTAGCGCCAGTGGTTGTCAGCCCGGAAATGGACTCAAACACCGCATCTGTAAGGGATAAGCTGACGGCTTCAGATAGTAAAAATGGCAAGCAACCCGCACTGCCTAATACTGCCCAGAACAGGGTAACCACTAGAAATCCATCGCGGTTACTCAGCTCTTTTTTCTGGCGAGCAGTAACTGACCACAGCAGAAAACCCACGATGAAGATAATCAAGAAAGAGTTTAAAAAGGCACCGGCTACACCGTCGCCATAGAGCAGGGAAACTAACAATGGGGGCAAGTTTCCCAGCAAGCTGAATATCATCAGCAGTATGCCAATTATTTTTATAACGATAGCAATGTGCATCGAGCCAAAGGCTCCTAAAAGAAAGTTGGATCGACTTCGAAGAGTCGCTCCACTGCTGGAATCTGTTTGCTATTGACCAAAAACAGAATGACATGATCATTCTGTTCAATAACAGTGTCGTCATGAGCGATTAGTACTTCGTCATCCCGTACGATGGCGCCAATAGTTGTGCCTTCCGGAAGATCTACATCCTGCACCGCTCTTCCAATTACCTTAGAGTGAGACCTGTCACCATGTGCAATAGCTTCCATGGCTTCCGCGGCACCGCGGCGCAATGAGTGAACATTAACAACATCACCACGTCTGACATGAGCTAACAAGCTGCCGATAGTTGCCAATTGTGGAGAAATAGCGATATCGATCTCACCACCCTGGACTAAATCTACATAGGCGGGATTATTGATAAGAGCCATGACTTTCTTTGCACCCAAACGCTTCGCTAATAGCGAAGACATAATGTTTGCTTCATCGTCATTGGTAAGTGCGAGAAATACATCGGTGTCTTCGATGTTTTCCTCTAACAGCAATTCCTTCTGAGAAGCTTCGCCATTTAACACGATAGCTTTATTAAGATGCTCAGACAGATAGGTACAGCGCTTGGTATCTTGTTCTATGATTTTGACTTGGTAGCGATCTTCAATGTTTTGCGCGAAACGGAAGCCGATCTTGCCCCCGCCTGCAATCATTAAACGACGGTAAGGGCGGTCCAGACGGCGTAGTTCTCCCATACAGGAACGAATATTTTCCTGAGCCGCGACAAAAAACACTACATCATCGGCTTCGATGACAGTTGAGCCCTCTGGCATGATGGCGCGGTCTTTTCGGAAAATTGCGGCGACGCGCGTATCAATTGATGGCATATGTTGCCGTATTAAACGAATCTCCTGTCCGACTAGTGGGCCTCCATAGAAAGCCTTAACTGCCACTAGTTGCACACGTCCGTCAGCGAAATCCAACACCTGCAGTGAACCTGGTAAGTCGATCAACCGCGTGACATAGTCGGAAACGATTTTCTCCGGGCTGATCATGACATCGACGGCGATGCCTTCTTTGCCAAACAACTTATTGTTGTCGGTATAAGAAGAAGAACGAATGCGGCAGATCTTTTTCGGTACCTGGAATAGCGCATAGGCGACACGACAGGCCACCATATTCACTTCATCTGAATCGGTAACCGCGATGAGCATCTCCGCATCGATGGCGCCGGCAGACTCTAATACATCAGGAAGCGAAGGTTCGCCTTCAGTCACTTTTACATCGAGGCGATCATTAAGTTCGCGAAGGCGTTCGCCATCTTCATCGACGATGGTGATGTCATTCTTTTCCTTAGAAAGAGTCTCGGCGAGGGCACTGCCCACTGGGTTGGCACCGAGTATGATGATCTTCATGATGGCGTAGCGGTTTGGTCCAGTCGGTTTTGCTCCGAGGGATAAGCAATCCCTTAGTGTTTACGAAGCAAGGAATAGAAAAATCCGTCCGGCCCATTTTGCTCTAGCGGCAGGAGTTGTCTTCCATAACTGCATTCTACTCCCCAATCGGCCGTGACGCCCTCATATTTAGCGTCCTCGTGGCCGGTAAGAAAGTGGTTTATCACCTCGCTGTTTTCCTGATTGAGAATTGAACAAGTGGTGTAGAGCAACAGACCACCCTCGGCCAGGCAGGGCCATAAACCTGCCAACAACTGTAACTGCTGCTGTTGCAATTTAACGATGGCGTCATCGGATCGTAGTAACTTGATGTCGGGATGGCGGCGGATGACTCCGGTTGCTGAGCAGGGGGCATCCAGCAGGATGCGATCGAAGGGCTTACCGTCCCACCACTTATCGAGATCGGCGCTGTTAGCTTGCTTCACGATGGCATTCAGTTGTAGGCGGCCAAGGTTCTCGTTAACTCGCTCCAGGCGAGAAGCATTCACGTCCAGCGCGACAACTTGGGTTAGTGAATGCTCACTTTCAAGAATATGACACAGCTTACCACCCGGTGCAGTGCAGGCATCCAGGACCCTCTGGCGGGGCTTGAGGTCCAATAACGGAGCAACCAGCTGAGACGCCTCATCCTGCACGCTCACCAGACCGGCCTCGAACCCGGGTAACTCCCATATGTTTTCCGGTTGCTCCAGAACTATCGCTGATTCGGCTAGCTCTCCAATTGAAAATTGCACACCAGCCTCTACCAGGCTATCAGTATAGGATTCTCGCGAAATCCGGCCGAGATTGACCCTTAGCGTCATAGGCGGTCTTTGATTGTTTACCGAGAGCAATGCATCAAGCTCACCAGGCCATTGCTGTTGCAGGGCAG
>JAKSCP010000324.1 GCA_022360535.1 Pseudomonadales bacterium
AGTGTCGGCGTTTCTGCAAGATCTGGAACGCATTGGTCGAGCAGACGATGTCATGTTGATGGTATTTTCAGAGTTTGGTCGCCGGGTACCGGAAAATGTCAGTCTGGGTACAGACCATGGCGCCGCCAACAATATGTTTGTGATTGGCAACCAGGTAAAAGGTGGTCACTATGGCGAATTACCTTCGCTGACTGCTCTGAATCCTGAAGACAATCTTGCTTACACTACCGACTTCCGCAGGGTCTATCAGACTGTTATCGAAGGCTGGCTTGGCCATCAGGGTAGCGACAGTTTGTTAAATGGTCGATTCCAGCCATTCGATATGTTCGCATAGCGGAGAAAACTCAGGCTTAGAATCTGAACGTGTAGCGGAATTTGATGCTGAGGTCTGATGAGGCAGTACGAAATGTATTGTCCTGATCCCGATCCTCCAGTCCGTAGTTCAACACGATAAACCCTTCCTGGCCGGCTCTTGGGATCCATTGCAGGCGAGTATTGATCCCAATCTCTTCCGAGATATTGTCGTACTGAGCGAGTGTGATCCAATACAAGGTTGGTGAGAATGCGACTTGCGTGTTAACGCTGCTGAGGCGGGTTATGAAATCGCCCTGGGGCAATTCGATATCGTTCCAGTCATAGCTTAACGAAGCAATAAACCAGCGTGACTGATTCCAGGTAAACTCACCCCGCATGGCAACTCGCTCACCATTGAAAAAATCACCGGTACGGTAAGTAAACGATCCGGAAAATTCCCGTTGGCCGCCTGTTTCAAATGAGACTTCCTGCTCATCGAACTCATAACTACCTGGCTGAATAAAAACTTCGTTCCCTGGCTGACGGAAGATCGGAAAGGCATCTAGCACAACTTCCTGGTTGGCATAGTAGGCAAGACTGATACTGTCTCGCCCTGCTGTTTCAAGCTCCGCCAGCCGATAAGCAATCACTTCAGTTTGCAGCCCCCCATCGATCAGCTCGATTCGTTGCATATCAACGCCACCAAAATAGGATTGAAATGGACCGCTGTTGAAAAAATGCGTGTAACCGAAATCTGCAGTCAGGTCTTCGATATTGGCATTATTAACGAAACCCATAGCGGGATTGAAATTTTCTTCCACCACCTTGTAACCAAATCGAGTGCGGAATCCCTGGCTTGCAGGCAACGCCACACTGATGCCATAAGAAGAATCATCACCATCCAACCCTTCTGTGTCAGATTGTTGATAGAAAACCGTACCTGACATTCGACGATTGTTAGGAAGCTGGTTATTAATGTATTGAAAATCGACACCAGCGACAGAATTATCCAAATCGGAAGCAGGATCACCATCCGTAAGGATAAAACCAACCCGTGAGTCCTCCAGAATGTTCGCCGATATGCGTGACACCAAGAGGTCCGTAGCAGCGACGCCCGGTTGATCGCCCTGTCTGATGGCCAGGGTTCCAATATTGAATCGACCTACCCGCCCGCTGATGCGACCACCATATTCCAAATCTACTGGTGTGCCACTCGCCGAGAGGCCGAGACGTCTGGAAAAGTATGGCCTGGCGTTTTCCCTGCTGGCGCCGCCAGCCGCGTTGTTACCAGCAGCGATGTTGCTGATATTGCCGAATTGAAATAGATCGGAATCGTTGTTAAAGAAGTCTCGACGTTCAGGGAAAAACAGGTTGAAGCGAGTGAGGTTGACTTGCCGGTTGTCTACCTCTACCGCAGAAAAGTCGGTATTCACAGTGAGGGCGGCGTTGAGCGATGGTGTTAACCGATAGAACGCATCCAATGAAGGCTCAAAGTTTTCATCTCGAGTTGTTGGATTGTATCCCCTCTGCCTGATTGCAGCGAAGCTGGGAACTATGTCCAATCCAACGCCTTGATCCATGCCTTCCATCCCGGACATTTCACCCATAATGGTTGGGTTGTATTGCCGATCCAAAGAAACCCAGGCCATTTCTTCATTCTTGCGCCTGATACCTCTACCGAAGTTAAACCCCCAGGTATCAATATTGGGATCGAATGGAAGTGACTTAAAAGGAATTTCGACTTCTGCCACCCAGCTGTTGCCATCAACACTGGTGGCAGTTTCCCAGATCGTATTCCAATTAAGACTAAACTGAGTTGGAGTTGTGTAGAGGGCGTCATGTCGGACACCATTCAGGTTCGTTTCGAACCGATAACCAGCGCGGCCCTGATTGAAGGGGTCAAGTATAATTACTAGACGATCATCAAACGGAAGCCCTTGCCCATGACGAATGGTAGGAGCCGAAATCAGGTTCGGTTCACTGTCGTACATCCTGGCACCGACATAGAGAGCATCCGAGGTATAGACGACGTAGAGTTCCGTCGGTTCAGAAGGTACCGCGTGATCTCCGGGCCGGTTCTGATGAAAATCGACCACTAGATTGGCCTGTTGCCACACTTCATCGTCCAGCACACCGTCAAGCACCGGGGGGCTGTCCACGCGCACAGCTCTGAAGCTCTTTGCCTCGACCAGACTCTGCTCGATTTCCTCTTGTGCGAGAGCCGCGCCTGTGGTGAAGAGCATGGCAAATAACAGCGGTAGTGGATATGATCTAATCATCTGTAGGTACGAGTATTGATTTTTATCGTTCTATCGGCGGATGGGCGCCAAGGCGCGAATTCTAGCAATTGTCCTCTGTGCATTGACTTCCTGACACACAAAATTTCATTTCCTGATTCAACATGATCGAACGCGAGCTGGATATCTCAACCCGTGATGGAGCGATGAATACATTCATCACACACCCCGAGGAAGGAGGGCCTCATCCGGTCATTCTTTTTCTGATGGATGCTCCAGGTAAGCGTGGCGAGTTGCACGATATGGCACGGCGGCTGGGCACCGCTGGCTACTATGTGATGTTGCCGAACCTTTACTACCGACGAGTACGAGAGTATCGAATCGCCGAGTCAACTCGGGAAGAGATGCATGAGCATATGGATTCCTTGTCCAACGCTATGGTATGCGATGACATCAGTGAGCTCCTGCAATTTGCCGACGGTGATCACGCAGCCCGTGATGGTAAGGTCGGTTGCGTCGGTTATTGCATGAGCGGCCCCTTTGCCTTTGCGGCGGCTGCCCGTTTCTCCGATCAGATAGCAGCAGGCGCCTCGCTGCATGGAGTAAGGCTCTATTCGGAGGCGGACGACTCCCCCCATCTGGACGCACACAAGATCACTGGCGAGATGTATTTCGGTTGCGCAGAAACAGACGAATACGCACCCCGGGAAATGGTGGCGGCATTAGAAGCACATCTGGCCTCCACTAACATAAACTATCGGGTGGAATGGTATCCCGGCACTGAACACGGGTTCGTGTTTCCGAAAAGAATCGGCAAATACGACAAAGCTGCGGCCGAGCGGCACTGGGAACGCCTGTTTGCGCTCTTCGAACGCCAACTGAAGTAGTCCAGAGCCTGAATCGAGCGCGTAGTATTCATTACCGAGTAAACTAACAAGTTATATATAGAAGAAGGAAATCTAATGGCAATACCTGAATGCATGCAAGGACGCCTGTCGATCCCAGCAGTGGGCGCCCCACTGTTTATCATCTCCAATCCAGACCTGGTCATCGCCCAGTGCAAAGCCGGTGTGGTGGGGGCATTTCCGGCCCTTAATGCGCGGCCTGCAGAAGTATTGGATGAATGGCTTACCCGTATCGATGAAGAACTGGACGCCCACAATCAGGCAAACCCCGACAATCCAGCGGCCCCCTATGCTGTGAACCAGATTGTGCACGGATCCAATGATCGACTCATGCATGACGTGGAACTCTGTGTAAAACATAAAGTCCCGGTGGTTATCACATCGTTGGGGGCGCGCCCGGAGGTGTTTGAAGCCATCCATTCCTATGGCGGCATCTGCTTACACGATGTCATTAATGATCGGTTTGCGCGCAAGGCCATCGAGAAAGGAGCCGATGGACTGATCTGCGTCGCGGCTGGCGCTGGTGGTCATGCGGGCACACTCTCCCCGATGGCCTTTATTCATGAGATTCGCGAATGGTTCGACGGTCCCGTGCTCCTGTCCGGCGCTATTGCGACCGGCGATGGCATCCTGGCCGCACAAGCCATGGGGGCCGATCTTGCGTACATTGGCTCTGCTTTCATCGCTACAAAAGAGGCCAATGCTGACCCTGCATACAAACAGGCTCTGGTTGATAATGCGGCGAATGACATTGTCTACACCAATTTATTCACCGGAGTGCATGGTAATTATCTCAAGCCTTCTATTGAAAAGGCTGGCCTGGATCCGGACAACCTGCCTGAAAGTGACCCGAGCGCCATGAATTTCGGATCCGGTGGCAGCAGCAAGTCCAAAGCCTGGCGAGATATCTGGGGTTGTGGTCAGGGCATAGGAGCAATCAAGGAAGTGGCATCCACAGCACAGTTGGTAGGTAGACTGGAGGCAGAATATAACGCAGCGCGACAGCGGGTATTAAAAGCCAGCTAAATCGAATGGATGACTAAAACCATGATCGAAACCTTTGAAAAACTCTGTATCACCAGTGGTCGCGTCCTACTTGGGGTGTACTTTATCTTGCCAGGTATAAGCAAAATCACAGGCTGGGAACAAAACGTTCAGTACATGGCCGATCATGGCATGGTATTTATCCCCTTCTTTCTGGTGCTTACCATCATTATTCAGATTGGTGGCGGCTTTGCCATGGTGGCTGGTTATCAAACCAAGTTCATTGCCTTTATCCTGGCAGGGCTTACTCTGGTGATCAGTCTCGTTATGCATGACTTCTGGACAATGCCAGCAGGTGAACTGCAAACTAATCACGAACTTCAGAACTTCGTGAAAAATCTGGCCATCATGGCCGGGCTGCTGGCAGTAGCAGGACTTGGAGGCGGCGCCTGGAGCCTGGATCACAAACGGAGTTAACTCGAAGTAAAATAAGAGGAGAGCCCTCATGCTGAAACATCGCTTCACTGATCGATTAGCAGCACTATCGCTAACTCTGGCGACATTCACTGCTTCCGCAGTCGCCCAAGATAACTCTCTGGAACAAGACGTCGACGACATCTTAAGTGCCTGGAATACCACAGCGAGTCCGGGTGCTGCAGTGGCCTATGTTGAGAATGGCGAGACAGTCTTCAAGAAGGCCTATGGCCTGGCCAATCTGGAACATCGTATCGCCTGGACCACGGACACGGTGTCCGATCTGGGATCGGTGTCCAAACAATTCACTGGATTTGCCCTGGCACTGCTTGCTGAACAGGGAAAACTCAGCCTGGACGATGACATTCGCCAGCACTTACCGAATCTACCTGACCTGGGCGAAACCATCACTATCAAGAACCTTTTTCATCATACGTCGGGCTTACGAGAAATCTATAACACTCTCTACATGGTTAATCGTAAACCCGGCGACATCATCTTCCAGGAAGATGCCCAGACACTTGTGCAGTACCAAACCAAACTGCAATTCGAACCCGGCTCTCAATACCTTTACAACAATACTGAATACATGCTGCTTGCTGATATCGTTGAATCCGTATCCGGGCAGCAATTCCATGAATGGATGGATGAGAACATCTTCGCCCCACTCGATATGAACGACACAGTGATCATGCATCGTCAGCGTCAGGTCATTCCGCGAGTTGCAACATCTTATGTAAAGGATCTCGAAGGTGTCTTCACACAACGTTATGACAACAGCACGCTCCAGGGTGGCGGTGGTATTTACTCCACAGTGGAAGATATGACCAGGTGGATTGCGAATTTTACTAACCACACCGTAGGAACCGAACGCACATTTAAAACCCTTACTGAATCCGGTGTTCTCAACAATGGAGAGTCTCTGGACTACGGGCTCGGCATTTCAGTCGATATGATCGGAGATGTTGAACGTTGGAGCCACGGTGGATCGAGCGCCGGTTATCGCTCCATGTTGGTCTACCTGCCCGAATACGAAAGGGGCTACATCTTTCAAACGAGCACGCCATCTAATGGTGTGCCCGCAGCAAAACTCAGCCAGGCGTTCCTTGGTGATGTACTGCCAGTCCCTGATACCGAACTCAATCCAGATCGACCTCAATTACCCGAAGCAGTCGCACTCGAAAACCCGGCAATTTATCAAGGTCGCTACCTGAGCGATGAATTAGAGGCGTTCTACTCCATCAATCTGGAGGGAGACACGCTCAGCCTATTCCACAGATGGCTTGGGGAGTTCGATCTACGCTACACCGGCGAAGACACTTTCCTGCTGCTGGGTCGCGGCGGATCATTAACTTTCAGTCGTGATTCAGAAAATGATGTTAACGGCTTTGTTTTCGATAACGGGCGCACTATCGGTGTTGAGTTTCGGCGCATAGAACAGTGATCTAAGGCCAGACTATGCAATCTCTGACAGAGTGGTTTGGTCTCAATCAAGAGCTATTGTGGTTCACTACGATAGCGGTCGATCTTAGTTTCGCGATCCTGCTTTACCGACTGTTCGGGCGGCAAGGCCTGTACGCGAGTATCGTTATCAGTTTGCTGCTGGCAAACCTGCAAGGACCCAAGCTCACTGAAATCTTTGGCCTGCAGACCAGTATGGGTGTCATCCTGTATTCCAGCATCTACTTTGCCACTGACCTGCTTAGCGAACGCTATGGCAAAGCGGAAGCAACCCGGGCCGTGATGATTGGCTTCACGGTCAGCGTCATCATCATCGTGATGATCAGCATTAGCTTGATGTACTTACCGGCGACCGCCCCCGAGACTGCAGCGCTCGCTGAAAACATGCATGCAGCGACCGCAACGCTCTTTGACTTCACGCCTCGCTTCGTGCTCGGTTCACTCCTGGCCTATCTCATCAGTCAACGATTCGATGTGTGGATGTTCCACCTGATAAAACACAAAACTCAGGGTCGACATCTTTGGCTACGCAACAATGTCTCAACCATGTGCTCGCAAGCTCTGGATACACTGATCTATGGCATTGTCGTCTGGTGGGGTGTGGTCGATTTTGTGACCGCCATGCAATTAGCACTGGCGAAATACTTTTTCAAAGTTATTATTGCGATGGTAGATACGCCATTCATCTATCTCGCCCGAGAATGGGATGTCGGCGATAAAGACTGGGTGGCATCGAGAGTCGATGCGCAGCGCAGCCCAGCCTGACTTTTTCATCGATAGTTCAACTAATTAGGGGTTATCTATGGCAACTAAGTTGGGTACTGGAGACCAATTCCCTGCTCTCACATTTAATCTGATTGATGGCAGCAGTATCACGCTGCCAGACGATCTTGAAGCAAGCTATACGGTGTTTCTCATTTACCGCGGCCACTGGTGACCTTATTGTCGCCGGCAGTTAGCTGGCTTCGAAAGGCGCCGTGCTGCGCTCGAAGAAGAAGGTGCTGTAATACTCGCTGCGTCTGTTGATGCTTTAGAGAAAACGACAGAGCTTGCAGCGGACAAAGCTTATGGTTTTGGTTATGGGCTAACCAAAAGCGACGTGGAACCGCTCGATTCCTGGTATCAGGAGGAACGTGAGTTCATTCAGCCCTCGGAATTCCTGCTCGATCCAACTGGTAAAGTGCTTTACAGCTCATACAGTGATGGGCCGATCGGGCGCATGGATCCCAATGAAACCTATAGTCTCGTGCAGTATCTGAATGAGTTAAAAGCGAAGGCTTAGCTTTTCAGAGTTCAGAGTTCCGGAAATCCATTGGGCGGGCGACGATGCTGCGTACGCTGTTCGTAGGCGTACGCCAGCTCAATGAGCAAGCCTTCGGTAAACGGACGCCCTACTATTTGTAGACCCACTGGCAAGCCAGATTGCAGCCATCCCATGGGCACGGTTACTGCGGGTAAACCTGCATCAGGCACCAGGAGCTGATTGTTGTCGCCGTTGTAGTCTTCTCTGCCGCGATCGATTCTGGCGGGAGGGTTGGACCAGGTTGGAAACACAATGGCGTCTACCATCGCACCGTTCATGGCAACGATGGTGTTGCCAAGCAGCTGATTCCTCTCTGGATGATTTGGCCAGGTGATACAAGGTTCTTCCCATTGATCCGGCGGAATATCCAGTGGCCCCTGGGAGAAATAGCGAAATGACTGTTCGCTTTCTGGCGCATAGTTCCCTGCTGCCAGCACCTCATTCACATCGAGGAATGGCGGATTGTCCAGAGTCTGAAGATATCGCCACATGTCATAGCGAAAGCGTGGACAACCCCCAATAGCATCGCTTAGTGCTTCAAAGTCTGGAATAACAAAGTTATCAATGATGGTTGCACCCGCAGCCTGCAAGTCTTCTAACGCACGAAAAAAGATCTCTTTGATTTCAGGATCAGCATCTTCGTGATCAACGAGTGAGCGGAAAACACCTATACGCTTTCCTTCCAGTCCGTCCGGGTTGAGGAAATCCAAATAGTTTACTTCTCTTCGAAGTGGAAGGCTCAGCTCGTCTGCTCGGTCATATCCAGCAACAACATTAAACAGTCGTACACCATCCTCGACTGTGCGTGTCATGGGCCCCGCAATATCCCGATCAAAAGCAAGCGGGATGACACCGTCGCGACTGGTTAAGCCAATCGTCGACCGAATACCAAACAACGCCAGATGCGAAGAAGGTCCGCGAATTGAGTTGCCGGTATCACTACCCATTCCTGCCACGCCGAAACTTGCAGCTACCCCGGATGCGGTGCCCCCTGAAGAGCCAGCCGGCACGTAGCCTGTGTCATAGGCATTGGCGGTACGGCCATAGGACGAGGAAACAGATTGACGGGGACTGAACGCCCACTCGGCCATATTGGTTTTAGCCAGCACGATGGCTCCGGCTTCCTTGAGCTTACGAATCATGAAAGCATCGTCAGGGGGAATGCTGTCTTTCAGCGCAATAGAACCGCCGGTAGTAACCATGTCAGCCGTATCAAAGTTGTCCTTGATCAGAAGTGGCGCACAAAACAGCGCTGGTTGTTCCTCACCTCTTGCGATGGACTGGTCAATGCCATTGGCGATCTCTACGGCACTGGGATTGATCTCGGTAATGGCATTGATGCCGCGGGCCTGATCGTAAGCAGCAATGCGAGCGAGATAACCTTCAACGATTTGTTGACAGGACATGTCATTGCTTCGGATCGCAGATTGAATCTCCGCGATGGTTGCTTCCACAAAAGTAAACTGCTGTGCTGACGCTCCACAGCTGGCAATCACCAGCGAGCCAAGCAAAAGCTTTTTGAACAACGACTGGTACACCATGAACCCTAAATCCTGTTGCTGCTAAAAATCGCCGAACGCTTCAAAGCCCAGCCTCTCAGCGTAACGAGATTCGACTATGTCTTCTTTGCGCAGAGACCCCTCAAATAACCGATCGATATCGCTAGCCATTAACTCGATTGCTGTCAGCTGCTCTTCGGGATTTCCTATCAACTGCAATGTCGATCCCCACAGCGCCAACATGCGATTGTCGATCAGGCGCTCATCATTTTCTTTCGCCCACTCCGAACCGATGACGACACCCAGCTCGCTCAAACGCGCCGCCAGTTCCTGTTTGGACTCAGCATCACTGCGCTCAAGCAGCGCTTGTTCAACGTCCAACCAACCGGTGGGATAGATGAGCGTGCCTTGATAGAAACCCAGGATCCATTCCAGGTATGCTTGTTCTGACTGCACCAGCTGATTTTCTGCATCGGCCCGATAGGCACGAATAAACAAAGCCTGCCGCGGGACGTCCGATGGCCAGTTTCTGATGCTGGGTGTGATACAGGACGCAAGCAGCAGTGTGATCAAGAATGAGGAAAGGATTTTTGACATCTATGACACTAATCTCGCAGGCGAAACAAATCCGCTACTCGATCTGTTTCTGCAGTAGCTTCCCGCGCCCGAGCTGCACGTAGCATATTACCCATACCGTAGTTGCCTTCATGACAGGCATACTCAAATAGTTGTGCTTCCACCTTACTCATGGGCAGCATGGCCGTGAGCTTATCGGTAAATGTCGCTGAGTCTTCGATAGTGAACTCATAGTTCATAGCTTGCGGACCAACTCGTGTAAATCGTTCGGTAAGCACTTTTTCCTTAGATGTACCATAACCTTCAAAGCTCTGAGTCAGACCATTAAAGTTGCGCGTGACCACAACCAGACTGTTTCCTTCCCAGTGTCCAATCGAGTCGCCGGACCATAAGCCAATTGACCCATCAAGCTCGCTGTCAGTATTAAGTCTAACAACCCTTGCATCGTGGACCATCTCGTTCAAGATCACCACATGATCTCGATTCTGAACAATCTGCACATTGTTGTTGTACACACTGGGCATGAACTGCGGCCCATTGTTGAATCCCACCAGGCAACGTTCCGATAAGCCGCGATCTTCAGGTCCCGCCCGACCAATGCCGCCCACTGAAAAGCGCACCGGTCGTTCGCCAACCGTATCCCGCTCACCACCTGGTTGATGCACCACCCCTTCTACCGGTGACGGCAACTGGCCATTTTCTGGATACACAATGAGTGAAGTACGTACATTGCTGTCGCGATTTCGATTTTCAGCCCACATATTGTCATTGTAGAAAGCTTCGACGCCGTTGGCTGAGCGTATGGGTCGTCGACGCCCGATCTGCTGCAGCTGTTCCCCTTGTTTGGCAGCAATTTCTTCTGCGGTCAAAAACTGGCGCTCACCAAATTCAGTTGGACGTTGCATCGGGACTTCGGACGAAAAGTTCCATACACCTTGTAAGTCCGGTTGATCCCATTCTGTTCTGGGTACACTGTAGTTCTCAGCAGCGAAGCTGATCTGCACAAGCAGCACACCCAGGCAGCTGCAAGCGATCAAGTCAATTTCGCCTCGCCATCTCTTAATCATGATCAAATAATTGCGTCGCTGATAATTAGTAGAAGTCTCAGTACAGAGATTTAGTTGATTCCACCGCTGAAAATTGTGCGCCCTCGATTGTATCCTTCAGGCATAGGAAGCACGTTGTTGGCTTCCTCCCACTCCTTGTAGTCCGCCAGCATCTCGGCCAGCCGCTCTGGTTGCTCTGCCGCAAGATCGCGCGACTCACCCGGGTCTTCCTTTATATTGAAAAGATGCCACTGCGTTTCATTTTGTTCGAAGCGATTAATGACAATTTTATAGCTGCCTTTGAACAGGACGCTACTGCCACCCAGCTCATAGCCGATAGGCTCGGATTCGCTATGAATCTCTATCGCGTTTCCAGCCAGGTAATTGGAAAAATCGGTGCCTACGATTGGCTCCACCGGGTGGTTGTCCCAGGTACCTTGATGGTCAGCGCCGGTCAAGCTCAAGATAGTTGGGGCCAGATCTGTCACGAACACAAACTCATCGGTGAGCAGGCCCTGTTGCTGGATGCCCGGTCCTGCCATGACCAATGGCACGCGCAGCCCACCTTCATTGGCATGGAACTTATAAAAAGACAGCGGTGAAGCAGCAATGGTTGCATTGCTCGGACCAATTGCGACCCAGGAACCCTTTTCCCCCAGCGTTTCAATTCCGGTTTCGTAACCCACACGATTAAACCACTGATCCAACATGGAAGTGCCAGTTGGGCTGATGATGGATGAGCCTTCCGCTCCATTATCGGAAGTGAAGATGAAGATAGTGTTGTCGTACTCACCAATGCTTTCCAGGTAGGTCATCAGCCGCCCGATATGTAAATCCATGGCATCGACCATGCCGGCATAGACTTCCATACGTCGGGCATGATGCTGTTTCTGTTCTTCGGTCAGGCTTTCCCATTCTAACGTGCCAGGTGTCACTACCATTTGTGTATCTTGCGGAATCACGCCAGCCGCTTCTGCAGCCACCCGACGCTTCTCACGCATCACGCTCCATCCCTCGTCATAGGTGCCTGCATACTTGTCGGAAAACTCTTTCGGTGCCTGCACTGGCATGTGCACTGCTTGGAAAGGGATATAGGCAAAAAACGGCTGATCGTCTTCCTGATTGGAATCGATGAACTCGATCGTTTTATCGATGAAGTATTGTGACGAGTAAAAGTCATCAGGCAGGGTGTGTGCCTGGCCATCGGCGTACCAATTGGCCTGCTGATAAATGGGTAAATAAGTACGTTGCTCCCAGCTATCGGCCCCGGTATCTGCCATGGCGCTAGTGCGGTCGAATCCACGAGCCGAAGGTAACAGCGAAGGCG
>JAKSCP010000545.1 GCA_022360535.1 Pseudomonadales bacterium
CATGTACCACAGCGGATATTCAAGGTACTCCAGGTACGCTATCCAGCGGCCGCCGGTACATACCATGATCCATAGGCCGATTGAAACAATGGCGATACTGCGTGCCAACCATTTCCTGTCGTCCTGTTCCCAATAGCCAGTTTGTTTCTTGTTCATCCAATAGAAGAAGGCGGTAAGCAGAATCGCCGGGATGAGAAATGCCATCTTGGACGCGAAGACGGGGTTATTGAAGTACCGATTAGGGCGTCCGAAGACGAAGAACGCGCCAGAGACAACATTGCTCATCAGTGCAAGCCAGAACCAGGGAACAACACGATTAGTCATCTCAGTGAGATTCTGCGAGGGCAGGGCTACTCCAAGCGTGCGCAGGTTGAGCAGTACCGCCGTTCCCATCACCACAGCGATGCCAAGAATATGCACAGTTTGAATAATGGGAGGAAAATTGGGGATGTTATTAAGCGCCCACAATGCGCCTCGTTGTAAAAACGAATCGGTTACTAGCGGAGCGAGGCTGGTAAAAAAGTCGGGCATGGATCAGTTCTTTTTGTTTGTGTTACCCGTTAGCGGACAAGCAGAATCTGCGCTAAAAATTTTTGTCTGTGACGGCGCCCTCAGAGGCAGAAGTCACCGTTGCGGCATACTTGGCCAGCACGCCTCGCCTGTAGCGAGCTTCAGGTTTCTTCCAGTTAGCCAACCGGCTCTGAATTTCTTCATCACTAAGTTCCAAGGTGACGGTATTGGCTTCGGCATCGATGGCTATACGATCACCATCCTGAACGATAGCAATCGGGCCACCTTCGGCGGCTTCTGGGGTCACGTGTCCCACAACGAAGCCGTGGCTGCCGCCACTGAAACGGCCATCGGTGATTAAAGCCACGCTTTCGCCGAGACCTTTACCCATAATGGCGGAAGTGGGAGAAAGCATTTCCCGCATTCCCGGCGCGCCTTTCGGGCCCTCATAACGAATGACGAGTACATCATCTTCGACCACGGTTCCATCCAGTATGCCTTTAAGGCAGTCTTCCTCGGACTCGAAAACACGGGCATTGCCGGTGAAAGACAGACCTTCCTTGCCGGTGATCTTGGCTACAGCTCCGGTCGGGGCAAGATTGCCGCGCAAGACACGTAGATGGCTGTCTTTCTTAATGGGATTGTCGATGGGGCGAATGATGTCCTGGCCCTGAGGATAAGGTTCAACTTCGGCCAGGTTTTCCGCCAGAGTCTTGCCTGTCACTGTCATGCAGGAGCCATCCAGCATGCCGGCTTCCAGCATGGTTTTCATCAGCGGTTGAATGCCGCCAATCTTGATCAGCTCAGACATCAGATAGCGACCGCTGGGTTTGAGGTCAGCCAGCATGGGAATGTCATTGCCGATGCGACTGAAATCGTCCAGTTCCAGATTCACGCCTATGGTGTGTGCCATGGCCAGGAGATGTAGCACGGCGTTGGTAGAACCGCCCAGTGCAATGGTGACTTTGATGGAGTTCTCAAACGCGGCGCGGGTCATGATGTCGGATGGTTTTATGTCGTGTTCCAACAGATACATGATGGCCTCGCCAGCACTGAGACAATCGTCCACTTTTTCCTGGGAAATAGCATCCTGAGCTGAGCTGTTGGGCAGACTCATACCCATCGCCTCGATGGCAGAGGCCATGGTGTTAGCGGTATACATGCCGCCGCAGGAACCGGGCCCGGGAATCGCAGTGTCTTCAATCTGTTTGAGTTCGATAGCGGAGACATTGCCCGCGGCGTGGCCGCCCACGGCTTCAAAAACCGAAATGATATTGGTGTGATTGGGGCCTGGTTGAATAGTTCCACCATAGATGAAGATAGAAGGGCGATTAAGACGAGCGATACCCATCATCTGTCCGGGCAGGTTCTTGTCGCAGCCACCGATCGCGATGATGGCATCGTGACCCATGCAGCCGGAGACCGTTTCGATGCTGTCAGCGATGACTTCACGGGAGACCAATGAGTATTTCATGCCCTCGGTTCCCATGGAGATGCCGTCGGAAATGGTCAGCACGTTGTAGATAATTCCCTTGCCGCCAGCAGCGTCGGTTCCTTTATTGACGTCTTCTGCAAGCTTATTGATGTGCATGTTGCAGGGGGTGACCATGCTCCAGGTTGAGGCGATGCCGATTTGGGGCTTCTCGAAGTCCGCATCTTCAAAGCCCACGGCGCGCAACATGGCCCGGCTGGGTGCCTGCTCAACACCATCAACTACAATTTTAGAATGCTTACGTAAGTCCTTGTCAGTCATAGAAAATCCAATCTTTCTTAAGAAAATACCTGAAGTGTCACACAGCCTGTTTGCAGCGTGAATCTGGCGGGCTGGGAGAGGGCGCTACTATACAACAGGCCGCCGGGCCTAGCCTAGGAGTGCTTAACGATGTTGATGATGAAGTCCGAAAACGGCCAGTTTTTGCCCTGAATCGGAGTATGATGGTGCCCATTCAGGAGTTAACGATGACAGCACAGGCACTACTTAATCCAGACGATTATGAAGATGCACGGCAAGCACGGGATCCCCGGTTTGACGGTCGTTTCTTCGTCGGCGTACTAACCACTGGTATCTATTGCCGGCCGGTGTGTCCAGTGCGCATTCCCAAAAAAGAAAACGTACAGCTCTATAAATCCGCTGCAGCCGCTGCCGCGGCGGGTTTTCGACCCTGCTTACGCTGTCGACCGGAATCCTCTCCAGGCACCCCAGCCTGGAGTGGTTCTTCCTGGAAAGTCTCTCGTGCGCTGCAACTCATCGACCAGGGATTTCTGGATAGTGCTTCAGTTGATGAATTAGCTGCGCAGTTGAGCGTGGGTTCGCGGCAACTAAGTCGTCTCTTTAATGAACACCTGGGTGCCTCCCCAGTGGAAGTCGCACAAACCCGACGCTTGCATTTTGCGAAGAAACTGATCGATGAAACAGAGATGAGTCTCTCAGACATCTGCTTCGCTGCTGGGTTTGGTAGCGTGCGGCGCTTTAACGCGGTGTTTAACTCGATTTATGGACGAAGCCCCAAGCAATTGCGGGAAAAACAGCGATCGGAAAAAAATTCCGCAAATGAAATCGAACTGACTCTGTCCTATCGACCGCCTTATGACTGGCAAAGTCTGTTGGCGTTCCTGGCTTATCGCGCCATACCCGGAGTTGAGAAGGTGACCACTGATAGCTATGCACGCACCTTCGAGTTAGATGGTGTCCAGGGCCATGTGGTCGCGCGCTTCAACGCTGAGCAAAACACGATCAACCTGGCGATCTGCTACTCTGAAACGCGCCATTTGTACCACATTATTGATCGCCTGCGATCAGTGTTTGACCTGCGAGCAGACAGCACCCAGATCGATAGTTATCTGAGCAAAGACAAGTTGCTCAAACCCATGGTGAAAAAATTTCCAGGTTTAAGAGTGCCTGGTTGCTGGAGTGGTTTTGAGGTGGCGGTGCGTGCCATCCTGGGCCAGCAAGTCACTGTGAAAGCAGCCTCTACCCTGGTAGCGCGCATTGCGGCCCGCCACGGCAAGCCATATGACTGCGCAGTGGAAGGTCTGCAGTATACGTTTCCCGAGCCAACAGTATTGAAGGATGCGGATCTGTCGGGAATGGGCATAGTAGGTCAACGAATTGAAGCAATAAAAGCAGTTGCAAAGATGCTGGATAGTGATGAACTGCGCATCGATTGCACTGTGGATACCGAAGAATTTGTAGAGAAGATTTGTAGCATCAAAGGAATAGGAGAATGGACAGCGCAATATATTGCGATGCGTGCGATCAATGACCCGAACGCCTTTCCCCATTCAGACTTGATATTGCGCCGTGCGGCGACCAGGCACGATGAGACACTCACAGCAAAACAACTGCTGGAACGGGCAGAGCCCTGGCAACCCTGGCGCGCGTATTCGGTCATTCTGTTATGGCGCCACTATAAGGAAATCAAAGACAAAGAAACCAAAGACTCTTCAGCGAAGAAATCACCTGTAAAGCGCGTAGCGCGGACAAAGGAGTAAAAACATGAATACTTACTACTGTTATCACGACACCCCAATCGGTCCTTTGCTATTGGCTGGTGATGGAAAGGCACTCAGTCTGCTTGGGTTTCCAGGTGGTTCCATGGCCAGACGGCACGAATCTGACTGGATCGAGAAGAAGTCAGCCTTTAAAGAAGTCATCAAGCAATTGGACAAGTATTTTGCTGGTGAACTGGAGGAATTTGATGTGCCCCTGGCTCCTGAAGGAACAGACTTTCAGCAGGCGGTTTGGCAGGCGTTAACCGAAATTCCCTACGGTGAAACCTGGAGTTACGGGCAACTGGCTAAGCATATAGGTAAGCCCAAAGCGTCCCGGGCAGTGGGAGCAGCCAATGGTATTAACCCAATTCCAGTCATCATTCCCTGCCACAGAGTAATCGGTAGCAACGGCAAGCTCACAGGATTCGGTGGAGGTTTAGAAACCAAGTCCTACTTGCTGAATCTGGAAGCTGGTGCGCGCGCGCCGGAGCTGAATTTCGCCTAGAACGCTGCGTTCCTGCACTGCAGTGCATATGGTGAGTAAGCGAATTAAGCGAGAAAGCGCACCCAAAGCGAGAAAGCGCATATAACCTAAGCGAGAAAGCGCACATAAAAAGTGGAACCTTGGCAGTCCCCGGTTGTCGCAGATAATAGACCACGTACTAATCATGACAATCTGCTTAAGCTGGGGTCGAAAGCAGGGTGGCGGCAAGCAATAAACAGTTTGGAAAAACAACGTTAGATCAACAAGATGTAAGCCTTGGAGAGAATGACGATTCTCAGTGGAATGATGCCGAGAATCAGCAGTCACCTGCCCTGGGGGAGTTTGAGCTGCCTGACGATTTGCGGTTGCACCAGTTCGGTGAATTCGGAGAATTAGGCGAATCAATAGATCAGTCCGCTGCTGGTGGGGTTGCCCAGACCGCAGAACCCAGAATCCCTTCCCTTGACGCCTCCAACGACAATTCCTTCCTCGATAAGGAAATAGACTCTCAACTTCTTGCCCTATTGCAACGTCTGGCGGATCGTCGCCTGCTGCTAGCGGGCCTTCTCTGCAGCGTGGTTTTTCATCTGATTGTGGGCGGGGTGCTAATCAATCTCGAACCCCAAGAACAGGTGACGAGCTTACCTACGCAGGTGGTGCAGGTACGTTTGCTTCCAGAAAACCCTCTCCTGGAAACTCTGGAGGAGGCTGAAGAGATTGAGGAAGCTATTGAAGAGACCATTACAGAAGTAGAAGAAGTGCCAGCAGAAACTCTGGCGGAAGCAGAAGTAGAAGAGGTCGCCGAGCCCTTAATGGAGGAATTGATCGAAGAGTTTGAGTCAGTAATCGAAGAGATACCTGACGAACTGATTGCTGAGACAGTACAGGAAACTGAAACGTCAGGAGAGAACATTAATCCAGCGGAGCCTGACCAGCCATTACCTATTCCTTCTCTCGACCTCATCCA
>JAKSCP010000263.1 GCA_022360535.1 Pseudomonadales bacterium
CCGACTTGAAAGTCTCAATAAACAATACGGCACCAGTATATTGATTGGTGAACTTACCCGGGTGCGAATTGGGGATGAATTCGTCGTAAGGAAAATCGATCAGGTTGTTGTTGCTGGCAAGGATGAGGCTACCCGTATCTATGAGTTGCACAGCGCAGCGGGTAAGGCGGAAGCGTCAGTGCTTAAGCTGTTTGAGCTATACGAAGCTGGCTTGGCAGCCTATAGAACAACCGATTGGGATAAGGCAGAAGAATTATTCAAAAAATGCCTTGAGATCAAACCTGAGGATGGCCCTACAAAAACATTACTTGCAAGGATTGAGTCGCTCAGATCTTCGCCAATGGCTTCGGATTGGGATGGGATTTGGCGCTTTGAAACTAAATAGCAATGCAACCAAATTTACACTAATGCTTCCCCACCATTTCGTTAAACTGATCCATTGTAATTAGGCCTGCTCCAAGCATTTCACCAAGACTAAGCTTAGATTTTTCCGCAGCCTTTTTTTCTTCTTCTTTCTTTTTATATTCTGCCAACTTCTTTGCGTGCTCGTCCGCTACCGGCTTAAGCTTTGCATCTTCCGCAGCCTTGCTCGCCGCCGCTCGCTCACCCATCCTCTTGTCGGCAGACGCCATGTCTCGTTGATGCTTAACCTTCTCAGCCTCGTTGCTATGGGCTGCCGCTCTGACTTTGTCCCATTCATGTACCGCTCGAGTATCGTCGCGCGGTTTTTGTCCGAAATTAGGTTTCTGACCCGGCGGATCTAGCAGCCCTAACTGTGCAACTGGAGAAAGTTGCGCTGTCTCGTTTAGTCTGGAATGTGTTCCAGAGTTTCGTCGATTATCAATAAGCTGAATTGCGCTGGCTCCAACTGTCTGTTGCTCTGATCGCCTATTCTCTGCCGCAGGCTCAACTGGGGTTTCTTTCTTAGTCTTAGATTTCTTCATATTTACGCCGATCAAGCAGCAATCCCGATACTAGTCACGCTAAATCTCAAGAAGGTTGTTGTAACTAGGAAAGTGTATCTGCACCTCAAATCTTTGTACATAAGAGTCAGGCGTCCAAGATTGGAAAATGTTATAGTTCCTTTCCCTCAAGGAACACAATTGTCCTAATAAGTTGTTCGGGACACGCCGCTATTTCGCAATGGATTTCATTAGGAAAGGACATGTCAAAGACCACATCGAATCTTCTGTTTATTCTCCCTCTATTTTTAATCTCAAATACTGGCTCCGCCCAGGAATCCCACAACTTCTTCGAGGCTCCACACCACCTGTCAGTCCTGCTTGGTGATACCCATATCGATGGCGAGGGAGATAATGCCACCATCGGAATTGACTACGAGTACCGGATCAGTGAATTGACCGGACTGGGGTTCGTGCTTGAGCACGCTTTCGGCGATCTCGAAGCCACGACCCTGCTTGCCGTGGCAGATATTCATCTGCATGAAGGCTGGGTCATGCAGATTGGACCCGGTTACGAGTGGGAAGAGGAAGAAGACACTTTCGTAGGTCGCATTGGAATTCTCTATGAATTCGAATGGGAGAATGGTTTTACCCTGTCACCTCAGCTGCACTGGGATTACCATGACGGTTCCCACAATGCCTTCGTTGCAGGCTTCGCCCTGGGTTTTGCCTTTTAGACGGCAAACATTGCTAGCCTGCATAGGGAGTGTTATTTTCGAGGGCAATCAATAACAACTAAACATTGTTTCTTCTACATACCTGAAAATTAGAACAATTTCGGAGGTCCCTGTGAAAATTTCCCTCAACATCAGCTTGGTTGCTTCACTGTTCTTCAGCACCCTGCTATCGGCACAAACCTATCAGGCCAATTCCGTTACTGGCCCAATTACCGATCGACCCATCCGCATTCTGCAGACCAATTCGGCGGGTGATGATGTCTATGTATTCGATCCTGCCACCATGGAACAGGTTGGCTACATTGAAAATCTGCCTCACAACCACGGAGCGACCGTCCACGCTGACGGCACTTATTATTACTTTACCAATGAGCATGACCACACCGTGGATGTGGTAGACACTCGCACCTTCGAAGTTGTCGATCGTATAGAACTGGCCAATGGGCCCCATAACCTTTCGGCCAGTCACACGGCACGCAAAGTCTATGTGGCAATCATTCGAGAGCCGCTGATTCAGGTAATCGACATGGATAGCCACGAAATCATTGCCAATATCGAAACCGGTGGAGGCGTGCACAACACCTTCGTCACTCCCGATGGTCGTTACGCAGTTGGCGGCATGATCGGCGCCAGCGAGATCATTGCGATCGACACCGAAACAGATGAAGTGATGTGGGAACTGGAAATTCCTTATTCGCAAAATCCGTTTACCGGAGGTGTTCGCCCGTTAACATTCACTACCAATCCGGACGGCTCAACCCGGTCAATGTTAGTTAATGTTGGCGGCTGGCATGGCTTCTGGGAATTCGATTGGGAAACCCAGGAATTGCTGCACAAAATCAGCCCGCCTGATGATGCCTGGAATCGCACCGATCAAACTGCCGATGGTATTCAGAGTGCGCCAAGTCACGGCGTTGTAGTTCTGCCCGACCAGAGCCAGGTCTGGCATTCCAGCCGCGCTACCTCTCACATTTACGGTTACTCCTATCCTGACTTTGATTACCTGGGGCGGGTCTATATTGGCAATCCTGCCTGGATTACCACCACACCAGATAGCCGCTATCTATGGGTAGGGGTGTCCGGTCACAATGAAACCGCTGTGGTGGACCTGCAAACACAAGAAGTAATCAAGCGTTTTCCTGTTGGCCAGGCACCCAAACGGATTTTTACCGCTATCATGCCAGCCGACTGGGAGGGTGAAGCACAATGAGCAGCTTTCACTCATGGAGACTACTAGTCATTGCAGCCGCTGTAGTCCTGATTGGCTGCAGCGAACAGGAATCGACTCCGGGCACTGTAGCCCAGATAGATAATGGCTCAGCCACCAGAGATACCGCCAAAGGACTGGACTACGAGTTCTATCGAGACTCCATCGAACCGATTTTTCTCCGCCATCGCGGCGGTTTCGTTGGCTCGGATACATCCTGCGTCGCCTGCCATACCACACAAGCCAATGCCCCGTTGGGTTTGCAACCTTTGACGGAAGAAAACGGCAATGTGTTCTGGACCGAAGCGCAATCGCGTCAAAATTTTGAAAACGTCGCCATGCTGGTGAATCCCAGTAATCCCGAATCCAGTCGCCTGCTACTGGCACCACTGGCACCTGCCGCCGGCGGCGAGAGACATTCAGGTGGCATCTTCTGGGACACCAACCAACACGCGGAATATCGGGTAGTAGCGGAATGGATAGCAACGGGCAACTCAAGTGCCACGGCGGATCCGATCGTGGATGTTGATTTCGAATTCTTCCGCTCGTGCGTGCAACCAATCTTCGTCAATCCGATCGACAATGCCATGCCTTGCATCGAATGCCACAGTGGAGAATTTGCCGTACCACCTCCGGAGAACAGTTATTGGACCGAGGAACAATCACGACAAGCTTTTGAAGATCTCTTGTATCTGATTGATCCAGGTCGTCCCGACAGCAGCCGTTTCCTGCATAAGCCATTGCATCCCAATGCCGGTGGCGATCTCATGCACAATGGGGGACGACGTTGGTTTAGTGCAGATGATCCAGAACGCATGGCCCTCGCCGATTGGGTGCGAGGCGATGCCACCGGAGATCAATGTCCGCCGGCACTGCAATACGAGTATCCACCAAGGTCTTAGTTGTATGGTGAAAAGACTTATAGGCGCAGTGTCACTCACCGCACTGATGCTGCTGGTTGCGTGTAGCGAACAGGCTCCTGAATCGACCCTGGATGGCATCTTCACTGCTGAGCAAGCACAGCGTGGTGAAGGCTTGTTTAATCAACATTGCACCCGTTGCCATAGCATTCAGGAGTTTACCGGCCGCTCTTTCGATGCTGTGTGGACTGGCACACCGGCAGCGGCGCTGTATCTGCGCATTGCCAATACCATGCCGCTGGATCAACCCGGTAGCCTTGGTAACAGCCAGGCTACGGCGCTATTTGCGCACATCCTGAGTGAGAATGGGATGCCCGCAGGAGAGTCTCCACTGGAGGCCGATCTGGAATTTATGGCTGGCATACTAATCGCTCCTTCCAGTTAACTTGCATCAATCAAAGGGTTTCCTAATGCTTAATTCAAAACTCAAAACTCTGTTGCTACTAACGGCGTCTGTGTTTGTCATTGGTCAGAGCAACTCGGCAGACAACAGCAAACAAATAGATGTCACCGAAGCGGCCTTTAAGTGCATTACTGAATTTGCCGCCAGCGGTGAGTTCTTTGTCGATAACCTACTGGGGAACCTGGCGGCCACACTGGAAGTGGCAAATTCAGATTCTGGTGGCAAATTTCCAGCAGGCTCACTGGTTACGCTGGTACCCAATGAAGCCATGATTAAACATGAAGAAGGCTGGAATCCTGCCACCAATGACTGGGAATTTTTCCTGCTCGACGTTTCTGCTGAGGGCACTTCTATCGCCCAACGTGGCGGTGTAGAGGTTACTAATCGCGCGGGCTCCTGTTTCGGTTGCCACCAACTTGCGCGCCCGGAATGGGATTTAATCTGCGGCATCAATCACGGCTGTGCCCCGCTCCCTTTTACTCGCGAACAAATTCGCGGCGTCCAGCAGAGCGATCCCCGCTGTGTAAGAGAAAACTAGCAAGATCGATTCTTTATATCGGACAAAATAGACAAGCCCATCCACAGTGATTAAGCTGCTGGAATGACTTGCGCGAGGTAGATCATGGCCTATTCACTGATTGGTAAAGATTTCACCCCTCCCGATGTACATGCCAAAGTAACCGGCAAAGCGAAGTACGCCGAAGACTTCAAGGTCGAAGGCATGCTCTATGCCAGATTGCTCACCAGTCCGATCCCCCACGCCCGGGTGGTACGTCTCGATGTATCGCGCGCGCTGCAGATGGAAGGTGTGGTAGCGGTGATGACAGCGGACGACGTTCCGCAAATGCCCAATCTCCGCAACCCTATTCTGACCAACGAACCCGCCTATGTTGGCGATCCGATTCTGGCCGTCGCAGCAATTGATGAACAAACCGCTGAGAATGCTATCGCTGCCATCACTTACGATTTCGAACCGCTTCCTTTTACTGTCGATCCAATAACCAGTCTTAGCCCCGGCGGCCCTGAAGCTCGTACCCAGGGTAATGTGGGCAACTCCACCATGCAGGACGAATTTCACAGCATGCATTGGAATAACGATGAATATGCGGAACTGGAGAGAGAACGATTACCTCTGGGCGAAGCCGCTCGTGAATGGCAGGTAGGCGACCTGGATACGGGATTCGCAGAAGCAGCCTATGTGATCGATGAAAGTTTCGTTACCGCCAGCTTCTCTCACAATTCCATGGAACCCCGTTCCGCCATGTCATATTGGGAGAATGGGAAGTGTTATCTCTATGGCTCCAGCCAAAGTGGTAGTTTTCCGATTCCCGGGTTAGCCAGTTACATTGGAATCGACCCAGCCGATCTGGTTTTCATCGCTGAATATTGCGGCGGAGGTTTTGGCTCCAAGGGCGGCCCCTACCCCACGATGACAATTCCGGCTCATCTGTCGCGACTGACCAATCGGCCAGTGATGCTGAGAGTAAGCCGTGAAGAAGAGTACTACATCGGTTCCGCGCGCCATGGCTTCCAGGGGCGAGTGAAAATGGGATTCCGGGAAGACGGCCGCATCTCAGCCTGCGATCTTTTCGTGATCCAGGATAATGGCGCCAATGCCGGCTTCTCCGATTGGTTGTCTGCGGGGGATGCTGTATCTCTGGTGTATCAACCTGAGGCCATGCGCTTTCGAGGCATTCCTGTCTTTACCAATACGCCATTCAAAGGCCCACAGCGGGGACCAGGCCAGAATCAGATTCACTCAGCACTGGAACCGCTGTTAGATAAAGCTGCCAGAGAACTGAATCTTGATCCTTTGGCTATCCGCAAGATTAATGCACCGGAGAGCGACGATCGATATGGCGCCAATAGCAGCAGTTTAACCAGCTCCCATCTTGGCGATGCCTTGGACATAGGGGCTGCACGTTTTAACTGGGACACCCGGCGCCAACGCAGTGGAACACGCAATGGCAGCAAGGTCATAGGAGTGGGTGTTGGCCAGGCTTATCACTCTGCTGGCAGTAATGGCTTCGATGGGCTGGTAAGAATCACCCCAGATGGCAAATTGCATATCCACACTGGTGTGGGCAACTTGGGCACCTATTCCCATACCGGCACTTCCCGAGTGGCAGCCGAAGTTTTGCGATGTAACTGGGACAACTGCATCGTAGAGCGAGGCGATAGTCGCAAGCATTTACCCTGGAA
>JAKSCP010000326.1 GCA_022360535.1 Pseudomonadales bacterium
AGCTCTGTGACCGGGGCAGATGCGATCCTGTAGGCCAGAAAGCTGCGATAGCCAGCGCCAACAAGCTGTAACAGCGTATGCAGAATTGGGTACTGATCAAATAAGGTCGCCAGACCAAGCCCAACGGCAACGACCATGGTGGGAAAGCCGAACACAATGCCATTATAGTGGGGGAGACTACGACGAATGCCGTAATTCAGGCCAGACGTCATAATCATCGTATTGTTAGGGCCAGGTGTCACACAAGTGGCAATGGCAAAAAGAATAATCGCAGCGTATTCCATGGCGAATGTCTGGGTGTTCTGGAAAGTCTCTCGATAGCAGGTCTTGTCTTAAGTGAAGGCGCAGAAGCACCTTCGAGGAGGGCCACAGTTTAATGCAAGCCAGTCAACTGTCAAGGGGCAAACGATCTGCTATAAAACCGATTGATTGCGATGGTCACCGAACCTGGGTCGAACTACATTCTTGAGTGGTATTTGCATCCCGCCGGTTGATTCCAGCCATTGATAGATTTCATTGGCAAGTTGCGTAATGCGATCCTGATGCTCCGGGGCGTCAATAAGGTTTTGGGTTTCGTTGGGATCGGTCTGCAGATCGTAAAACTCATTAGTATCCCAGATGCCGTGATAGCGAATGTACTTATAGCGTTCTGTGCGGACGCCAAACATGGTCGGTGTCTGGGGAAAGTCCATTTCCCAGTAGTATTCATAGAAGATGCGATCACGCCAGGGGATGTCATTGCGTGTCAGCAATGGAATGAATGACCTGCCTTGCATATGGGTGGGGGTGCTTAAGCCGGCTGCTTCCAGTATGGTAGGTGCAATATCGATGTTTTGTACCAGGGATTCTATGGGCGCGCCGCCTTCCAATTGCGTTGGCCAGCGAACTAATAAGGGTACTTTTGCTGATTCTTCGTAGAAATGGCGCTTATCAATGAGGCCGTGCTCGCCAAATGAGAAGCCATTATCGCCCATATAGATGACCAGAGTGTCTTCAGCGAGGTTATTGTCATCCAGGAAGCTGAGTACTGCACCTACGCTTTCATCAATACCCATTAGGGTCTCGGTGTAGCGATGGAAGAACTCATCGAAACTGATCTGGCCATGATACATATAGTCTACGCCGTGCCAGGATTCCCGTTGTTGTCTGACCCAGTCTGGTAATCGTTGGTCGCCGTAGTAGTCGCGACCGCGCTGAGGCTCGCCTTGCTCATTTTTGCTTGGCAGCACGGTTTGTCCATAACGCGGACTGTCAAAACTTGGCGGATAGATGATGGGTTCGCCAGCGTGCTGATCAACGTGCCGTTCGGCGGGCTGGAATTGGGAATGCACTGCCTTGTGGGACAGGTAAAGGAAAAAAGGTTGCTCCTGCTCTCGGTTTTCTAACCAGTCGATGGCATGCTCGGTGAGCAGATCAGTGATATAGGTTTCCTCGTCGTACTCGACCCTTTCGCCGTTGATGTTGAGGGTAGGTCCGTAATACACGCCTTGGCCGCGAAAACTTTCCCAGTGATCGAACCCTGGTTGTGGCTCATCGCTGTGATTGCCCATATGCCATTTGCCAAAGAAGCCGGTTTGATAGCCCGCGGTCTGCAGATATTGTGGGAAGAAAGTCAGGTTCCCAGGATCCGGTGCTGCATTATCAACAACGGTGTGGGTATGGGAATACAAACCCGTGAGAATTGATGCTCTGCTGGGGGAACACAAAGCGGTAGTGACATAGGCGTTCGGGAAATACGCTCCTTCCATTGCCAGCCGATCCAGGTTCGGCGTCTGCAACCAGGGCACTTTCCCGGTGAAGCCCATGAAATCATAACGATGATCATCGGACAGGATGAAAACGACGTTTTTCGGACTGGCGTTGCCGTCACGTTGCAGCCGCAACGATTCATCATCGCTGCCATTACTGAGAGAGCAGGTAAGCAATTGAGCTGAGATCAGATTAAGGCCTAGCTGGCGTAGCATGGGACACCCTTTAGATTGGTTTT
This sequence comes from Pseudomonadales bacterium, assembly GCA_022360535.1. GTDB lineage: Bacteria > Pseudomonadota > Gammaproteobacteria > Pseudomonadales > Pseudohongiellaceae > UBA9145. Next base: position 1,988 of record JAKSCP010000326.1, read on the forward strand.
ATTCTTGGTATGAATTCATGAATAAGAGAATATTAGCATTGGATAGACAGGGAAGCAGGGTAGAAATGTTGGACCCAGGCAATCACAAGGATGGCATGGTCAGATATCCCAAGCTATGATGGCGCCCCATGATACTGGAAGCACTTTCTCCAATATTCGCCATCATTTTCTTGGGTTTTCTTGTCAGTCGTACGCCGATTTCTTCCCAGGCAGTGTGGGAAGGCCTGGAGCGTTTAACCTACTACCTTTTCTTTCCTGCACTACTGATTGCCAGATTATCGGAGACTGATTTCGATGCAGAAGAGCTGCTGGACATTGCCTATGTGCTGGGGCTTTCGCTATTCATCTTTACCATACTGTTTACCGGACTGCGTCAGTTTATAACCCGTGACCAGGCATCGCTCAGCTCGGTCTATCAGGGCAGTATTCGTTTTAACACTTATATAGGTTTGGCGTGCATAGAGGCATTGTATGGCGACAACGGGCTAGCTCTCGCTGCTCTCTGCCTTCTGGTATACATACCTCTGGTCAATATCTTAAGCGTCATTTCCCTGAGCGCTACCGGAAGTGGCAGCGGGAACCGCTTTGTTGTGGTGATAGGCAGTGTCCTTACCAATCCGCTGGTCCTGGCTTGCCTGTTCGGCATGGCTATAAGCCTCTACGATTTGGATATTCCTGAACTGGCACTCGATATTATCGACGTGTTAAGCCAACCAGCTCTGCCATTGGGTCTGTTGGCGGTAGGGGCAGGAATTCGTCTGGTTGCCTTCGGTGATCAATCCTGGCAATTGATAGTGGCGGTGTTTTGTGGTCTGGCTGCTTTTCCTGCGTTGATCGTTGTGAGCACCTTGCTGTTTTCCGTGAGCCCCGGTTTATCCGCAATCCTGCTTTTGCTGACCTGCCTGCCGGCACCTCCTTCTGCCTATATTCTGGCGCGCCAGCTCGGTGGCAACGTGAGTTTGATGGCCAATATCATCACGCTGCAAACCCTTGTTGCCTTCTTCACCATACCGCTCTGGATTGATATCGGTGATAGATTCCTCTGGTTAAACCTGATTCTCTGATGCAGCCAACACAAAAAGATTTTTGGTTTGTGCCTCTTGGCGGTTGCGGAGAGATTGGAATGAATCTCAATCTCTATGGTCACGCTGGCAAGTGGTTGATGGTGGATTGCGGGGTCACCTTTGAAAAAGCCAATGACAATCCTGCAGCGCGCAATCGCGTGGAAATGTCCGATCCCAGTTTCATTGCGAATCGTGCGGAATCCCTGGTCGGACTCATTGCCACCCATGCCCATGAAGATCATATCGGCGCTATTGCTCACTTGTGGGAACAATTCCGTTGCCCGATATACACCACGGCGTTTACCCGCAATGTCATTCTGCGCAAATTGCGCGAAAAACGAATCGATGCGCCGGTAATCACAGTAACCGAAGGTGAACAGATTGAGTTGGGGCCGTTCACAGTTCGCTGGCTGCCAATCACGCACAGCACCCCGGAAACCAATGCGCTGCTGATTACCACTGCAGCAGGCAAAGCTTTGCACACAGCCGACTGGAAGTTGGATTCTGCACCAATCGTCGGAACCGCAATAGATGCTTCTGCTTACCAACAACTCAGTGCAACGAAAATCGATGCTGTGATTTGTGATTCCACTAACGCTACCGTCACCGGTCATTCTGTTTCTGAATCGGAATTGTTTGAAGGTTTACTTAAGACGGTGCAGCAGTCTGAGGGGCGGGTTGTGGTTGCCTGTTTTGCCAGTAATATTGCGCGCATGCAAACTCTGGGGAATGTAGCCTATGTTGCGAAACGACATCTGGGATTATTGGGTCGGTCAATGCAGCGCATGGTGTCCAGTGCGCGTGCTGCGGGCTATCTGAAAAACAACTTCAATGTAGTGGATAACTTTGATCTTGGCTATCTATTGCCGGAAGAGCTACTGGCAGTGGCTACCGGCAGCCAGGGGGAGAGTGGCGCCGCGCTGCACCGGCTTGCCAATGATACGCATCCAGACATTAATCTGGCGGCAGGGGATCATGTGATTTTCAGTGCCAAGACTATTCCAGGTAACGAACAAGAAGTGGCGGCTTTGATACGATCATTTGAAGCCAGGAATATTCGCGTAACCCACGCGGACGAGAGCGAAATACCGTTGCACGCCTCAGGTCACCCCTGCGCGGAGGAGTTATCCACCATGTATCAATGGGTGCAACCGCGATTGGCTATACCAGTCCATGGGGAAGCCAGGCATATGCAGGCCAATGCGCAAATTGCGAAATCTGTCGGTGTGCCGCAGCAGACGGTTGGCGAAAATGGTGATCTTTTCGACTTACTGAGTGGCAGGCGAGAAGTGGCTGCGGTCAGTACGGGCAGGCTTTGGCTGGACGAGGAGGCAAACAAACTGCGTCAATGCTGACGCAGTCGGTAGCTGAATCTCAGTCAATCTGATCGGCGAATTCTGCAGCGGTGTTAGCCGTTGATTCTTCCAATTTGTCTTGCGTGCGCAACTCGAAATCTGAAGCGTCGTGCCGTTCGTGTAACTGTCTATCAAGCGGTCCCCAATTGCGATTGACTATCCGGCCGCGCTTGACCGCTGGTCGTGACGCAATCTGCTTTGCCCACCGACCTACATGGGTGTAGGAGGCGGCATCCAGGAATTCCGCGGCATTGTAAACTGTGCCTGCCTGAACTGCGCCGTACCAGGGCCAAATGGCAATGTCAGCGATGCTGTATTCCTCGCCGCACATGTACTCGTTGCTTGCCAGATGGCGATCGAGTACATCGAGCTGTCGCTTGGTTTCCATAGTGTAGCGATCAATGCAGTACTCAATCTTTAACGGCGCATACACGTAGAAGTGGCCAAAGCCGCCTCCGAGATAAGGGGCTGCACCCATCTGCCAAAACAGCCAGTTTAAACATTCGACGCGGGCCATCGCAGCGCTGGGGATAAATGCAGCAAATTTCTCGGCGAGATAGAAAAGAATCGCACCAGACTCGAACACTCGAATGGGGTCGTCGCCGCTGTGGTCAACCAGAGCGGGTATTTTCGAGTTAGGGTTGATGTCAACAAAACCGGAACCAAACTGATCCCCATCTCCAATGCGAATGAGATGAGCATCGTATTCCGCTTCGTCGATGCCGGCTTCCAACAGTTCCTCCAGCAGGATAGTTACTTTCTGCCCGTTCGGTGTTCCCTGCGAATACAGTTGTAAGGGATGTTTGCCAATCGGGAGTTCCGCTTCGTGTGTTGCACCTGCAGTGGGACGATTAATCTTGGAGAAAGTGCCACCCGTGTCGGCATTCCAGGTCCAGACTTTGGGGGGTTGGTAGCTGTTGTCTTCAGCCATGGTAATCCTCTTGAATTGCGAGTCTCTAGCCAGGGGTCGGGCGCTAAACTACTTCAGCGCAGCAGCTCCCCATAGTTTCGTGTATTGTTCACAATGTAACAGCAGAGTTGAGTAGTCTTCAAAGTTGTCTGGCAATTTGTATTCCTGTGCGCCCCGTGCCTTGTCGAGTTGGGCAACAAACAGTGCACCATTCATCGCAGTTTGGCTTTGCACAGAGTTCACGCTCTGATTGCTTAAAACGAATTTTAAGTCAGGCGCCCTTCGTGTGCGGAAATCTTCACCAAGCACCAGGTAGTGCCCGTCTGCCCGTTCCTCGATTTTCCATTCGCCGCGAATAGTTTGCTCCTTTTTTACCCAACCACCGGTAATTTCTCCGGCATGAACTTGCTGGTATACCAGCAATACGAGCAACAACAGCCCATAGTTCAGATAGGAAAGTGCGCTTCTGGTGTTTGTCATTTTGTTGTCCTCTTATTGTTCTCACAATTGATGAAATTCTCTCGCTTACGCGATCAGTGCATAGAGAGACCCGTTACTCAGGGGTAGCTTTCACCAGGCGGACGCTGAGGACTAAATGTTGGACGATTGGTGTGGAAGCGCGTGATTAGCCGTCGGGAAACATGAAGGCAAATTCTTGATCGGCTTCCTGATCGATTTCAATTTTCAAAGATTGCAGATCACCATTGCGACGCCGTGCACGTACATCATAAGTGCCGGAGGGGAGGTTTATATACAGCCAGGGGCCATTGGTGGTCACGTTGACGACTTCCTGTCCTGCGCTATTGGTGATGTTTACAGCTATATCGGAGAGGAAGTTGCCCGCGCGCACGAAGAACACCAGGCGAGTGCCGGAATCAGGTGCCAGCGCGCGCTCTTCTTCGCTGATGCCACCATGCCAAACCACAGTATCTTGAGCAAAGGCAGGAGATAACAGAGTTGTTAGTATTACGATGCAAACAGTAAGGTTTGGGCTGGTCATGGCGACCTCTTGGTGGGGGTTGTTCACCCCTTGCCAATAGAATGTTCACCATAACAGAGTGGCAGAATTTCACC
>JAKSCP010000546.1 GCA_022360535.1 Pseudomonadales bacterium
ACAGTTGTAGGGGTTGCATTTATCTCTTCATTAATCGTCGTTACTTTGGTTGATGATTTTCTATTAGCCAATTTCGTCATTCCAGGAGATACAGCAGCTTTAGCTATAGACATTGAGAAAAACCAAACCCAATTTGGATTTGCTGTTGTTGGTTATCTTATTGTACTCATTCTTGATTCCATTATTGCCATAGCTCTTTATGTGGTACTTAGACAGGCTAGTGAGTATCTTGCGGTAATTACAGGAACCCTTAGGCTCTTTTATGCGATTGCTTTGATGTTGGGGCTGTTTGCGCTAGTTTTCGAATTTATTGATGTCTACAGTTACGCATCAATAAAGCTCGCTGGATACATATTCTTCGCCTTTCATATCCTGATCCTGGGCTATACCGTTTTCAAATCAGGCTATATGCCAAAGTGGCTTGGCATCTTACTGGTGTTTACTTCTCTCACCTATGTTGTATTTTTTGTAGAGACTAAACTGCCTGAGATGTTTCTGGTGGGGATTATGCTCACTATGGCGATATCAGAACTTTCGCTGAGTATTTGGTTGTTAGTGAACAGAAACCAATTACCTTTAAGATCACTCTGAACTCGTCACGTTGAATCCCAGTCGCCGACCAGCATCTGCAGCTACAGTGTATCAAAAGCAATTCAGGCTCCTATGACCTCCTTTTGATCCTCACAGGTGTCCATAACCGACCATTTTATGTTTTACTTTACCCGTCTACTCTGCTCAGCGAAGCTAATCGCATCGACTTAGTATGCCTGATAACGACCCCCTATATTTTGTTCTTGCTCTGAGCTTTGTTTTTCTCCTCAAGGTAATCTTCACTACCGCACTTTGGCTAAATTATCGAAATTCCAGGAACGGCTACCTTGCCATAGCGTGTGTGGCAGGGGTGCTCGAGTCATTGCGTCATATCCCAGACTTTCTCCTTATTGATATTTATACAGACTCGACTCTATGGAACATACTTTCCCGACTGCTTCAATTCTTGGCATCACTCGTATTTCTTTACGCACTAAACCAAAAGAGGGTTCGATCTGGAGGCAGCGCTATCTGGATGATAGGAGCCCTCAGTATTAGTTTCCTACTGGTTCCTGGGATTTTTCTTACTCAGGGTTTTGCCGACACAAGACTCGAGATCTACTTACTGGCTTTGCCGATATTGGCTACTACATTACTAATATTCTGGAACGCCTGGCACGTATCGCCGCAGTGGCGCCCAAGTCGAATACTGCTTGTAGTATCCAGTATTTTTCTACTGGCAATTCGCAGCTGGCTCCCCTCTCTCGCTGTGGATGACCTTTATCTCCTTGGCTATTACATGGAATTGCTAATGTTCCCCATAATGTTGGGCGCATTGGATTTGTCAGAGGTAGAAAAGGCCCATCGGCGGGTGAAATCGCTGCTGGCAGATCAATCACAATCAAGAAAGGATCTTCAGTTCATATTAGATTATTCACTGGATGTCATATTAGTCACTGACGAGGCGGGACTGTTGCAGTCATGGAGCAAGAAGGCAACTGAGAGTTTTGGTTATACCCATGATCAGGTTATTGGCAAGATGCACATTGACGAGCTTTTTATTGGCTTTCTTCGTCACGGCAACACCGGCGATACTAGTGAGTTTCAGGGGACAATGGAGCGTCTCGATGGATCAACATTCTTAGTGAACGTCCGCACACGAACAGTCAAACGTAGAAGAAATGCGGTCTACGTTATGTATGTTTTACAAGACTTGTCAGAGCAAGAAAAAAAAAAAAAAAAGCAGGCTGAACTAGACCGCCAACTTGATCGCGCAAAGAAACTGGAAAGCTTAGGGACGCTTGCTGGAGGTATCGCTCACGACTTCAATAATATAATGACCGGCATATTCGGCAATATTTCTTTTGCCAAAAAGGCTCTTGATCCTGATCATCGCGCCATGGAGTTTCTTGAAAAAGCCGAGAGCTCTATTTCCAGAGCCACTGCTTTAAGTGGACAACTATTAACCTTTTCTAAAGGAGGCATTTCTACAACGGAAGTTATCAATCTACGAAATGCACTGGAAGAATCGATCGATTTCGATCTTTCCGACGGTACAGTTTCGTACAGCATTGAACAAACGGAAGAGTTAAGTCCCGTTGCAGGGAATAAAAACCAGCTACAGCGAATATTTGCCAATTTAATTACCAATGCTATTCAGGCAATGCCGCAAGGCGGCAATCTTCATTTCACTCTCTCTAATGCAGTGATTCACGATGACGAGATTCCTCCTCTAGCAGCCGGCAAGTATGTCAAGATCACAGTAAGAGATGACGGTATCGGTATCAAGCCCAAAACCCTGGAGAAAATATTTGACCCTTATTTCACTACCAAGGAAGTAGGACATGGCCTGGGCTTGACAACTGTCTACTCAATCGTTGAAAACCATGGCGGTCATATTGATGTAGTTTCGGCTATAGGAAAAGGAACCACATTTACGATTTATCTGCCCGCCAGTTCTTCGACAATCTTGCCAGAAACGAGCCACGAAGAAAAAGCACTTGCTCGCGAAGCTTTCTATGGAAGAACTCTACTAATGGATGATGAAAAGATAATTTGTGAAATCGCTTCGCGGATGCTTGTCAGCCTTGGATTCGAAGTAGACACAGCCGCAAATGGAGAAGTAGCGATAGAGCTGTACCGGCAATCTATCGCAAATAGAAATCCCTACAAACTGGTAATACTGGACTTAACTATTCCAGAAGGCATTGGAGGCAAAGACGTGGCCAAAGCAATTCTGGACATCGACCCTAAGGCCATCATGATAGTTTCCAGTGGCTATGCCGATGATCAGGTAATGGCAAATTATGCAGAATATGGATTCAGAGCCGCTATGGCCAAGCCCTATACTACTGACGGGCTGGAAAGAACTTTAATTACCGTGTTCGGTACTGAAGGGGTCGAGTAAACAAAGAAAGGGACCCAGTCTATGGGGCAGAGTAGATATTCAGCAGTTTTTGGAGATATTTGCCTGGAATTTATTGCACGTTAATTTCGCGAAGCAAATAGCTAAGCACCCTCTCTTTCTTCCGATCTCTTTGGGTTACGATTCGGATAATCTATTGACGCATGATCCCAAGCATTATTGTTCATTAAAAATTCATTACTCTCATATGAAGATAATGAATCCGGGTGAAGTCCAACCCCTGTGACAGAAGACATTTCCTGCACCCCCTCCATCAATCGTCTCTGCCAACTCAGCCCCATATCCAGATCTTCCAGCAAAGCAAGATATCTGGGATCGGACAATACTAAGGCTGGGAAAAACATTTCAATTTTGTAAAGTAGCAGTGACAGGCGGCGTAAATCTGAAGCAGATAGAGAACTCCAGTAAGTGACACCTGATTGAACGTCACCCATGATAAAACTTCGCGCGCCATGACTGAGGTTAAAACTGGGATTAGACTGGTGTGAATCTTCAAACTCGTCTCCCGCCTCAAAAGAACTACCCCATAAACTGCTGATTATGACTTGGTTGAGCATGGAGAATGCGCCTTCATTGTCAATCTCCATTTGCCGCTGCAGATAGTATGTCGCTTGCTGACTATTCCCGCTAAATATGTATCCTCGAATTAAAGCATTCAGAATCGGGATATGCTTTGGACGTTCAACCAGATTCTCTATTTGAGCTTGAACAAGGTTCTCGGGAGGTTCTATCAGTGTGAGAGAATAGGTACTGGACTCGGGAGTATAAGGAAAGTCCAAGCGGTCACCAGTAAGGCTATAATATTGTTCAGCCTCGAAATAGAGCCGCGCTTCTGTCAAAAGTGCAGCATATCTCGACAGGGCGAAATCGTCTGTATTGCCCTGCAAAATCGAGCTTCGCAAAGTTTCTTCAATAATATGTCTGTTATCTCCTTCCAATCTGAGAGCGATGTCGCGCAAGACAGCTACCGCACTGGTGTTTTCAGGAGCAATACGCAAGGTTTCTCTGAGAGCATCATTGACAAGTTCTCGCAGCTCTGTGTTTTTCGAATCATGGCTATAAATGCTGAGCGCGCTCACTGTGCGAGCAAGACCCAAATAGGCATTTAAGAAATTCTCGTCCTCTTTAGTGGCATCGATGTAGCTCTCGATAGCAATTTCAATGTCTTCATGATTCGACTGCCTCGCATGAAAACCCGCCTTCAAAAACATACTATATGCTACTGGGTTTGCAGTCCCCCAAGTATTCATCTCATCACGTTGTTCATCATCAAGATAAATACTTAGTGCTGAGGTAACATTGTTTCCAACATCATCATGAACGTCGAAAACGTCATCCGAATTGATATCAAATTGTTCAGAAAACACCGTTGATTTATCACCGGCGTTGACCAAATCAATTTGCAGCCGAATCCGATCATCTTCCTGCAGAATATGTCCGCCTAATATGTAATCTAGTGAATCCAGATCCTCCTGCTGAACAGGGTATTCTGATACGTAGTCTCTAACTCCGCTAATGACGTTAATACTAGGAATTTTGGATAGATGCAGCACCAGACTCGCAGGTAGTTGCTCTGCCCAGAATTCGTGCTCCGGGTCTACATTCACCAGGTCTAGCGGCGCGACATAAATCGTATCCGGGTTTTCATTGCGAAGCCCTAACGTAATCCCCACAGCCGCCATGATGATTACTGCAAGTGCAACCGACCCTGCAGCAACGGTTTTTCTTGTCCCGAAAAGGCTTAAACTCTGTTTGGTATCCTGCCTGTTAACCAATTCAACTGCCGAACCAGTCTCCTGGGGCTTCGCAACCAGTGCATAGCCTCTCTTTGTATAGGTTCTTATATACTTTGGATTACTAGCGCTATCACCAAGGGCAGAACGAAGATCCGCTATGACATTGTGAATTGCGTGATCAGAACTCACACTATTCGGCCAAAATCTGTTCAGTAATTCCTCGCTTGTTACTACTTTGCCATGTGACTTGATCAAGTAGACAAGTACATCCATGGTGCGAGCCGAAAGCTTAACCTCTTTACCTGTTGTGAGGCTTGTTAGTGTGTTTTCTTCGGGGATTACACGCCAGTCTATTAATGTAACCATTGAGGTTTCCACAGAGAAACATTCAAAGTTCTTAGGTTCATCATTTACGCGAGTCTGAAACAGTTAGTAGGGGAACAAAACTAGAAATACCCCTTTTCTGTCATCGAGCTAAATTAGCAGTGTTCAACAGGCAATCCCAATTCTAAACTGTTACTTATTGTGTCCCTCATCCCTGTAGGACGCATATTTCCGGGCCTGCAGAAGATTTGGAGAAACAATGGAGAACATCAGGAGAATTATTCGGCACGAATCTGGGGACTTGCTACACACATTTGGAGACAATTGCGTGAATTAATTTTTGGGCCTTCCAAACTTGACTGCTAAATCCTCAAATAGCGCTTAGCCAGACTAAGTTAGATAAAGATTTCATCCAGGATTTTCGTTGTGATCCGAATTTGGATGTCGTTTAGCATAAATACCAATTTCACCTCCTTGCCCACATTCTGAACTGCAACGATCTAGCCAACATAACGCAGAAACATGAACGCACAGCTACTCCCAATATTTCCCGAGCCGATTGTCGAATATAAAAACCTGGGCATTGATCCGTCGAGGCTTGACGAATTGTATGAATCACAATCCTGGGCATCTACCAACTCGGAAGACAACCCAGACTATTTCCTAAAAATTTCCAAGGACCTGAAGGTTCTCGATAAAGATAATGAGCTCAAAAAGTCATTTCTAGGTGTTCTGAACGGATATACAAAGACTTTTATGTTGTACGCAAACGAGTTTCGGATGACCACGTCTTGGTTTACGAAAGCCGAGAAAGGAAACATCTCGATATTTCATAATCACGGGAATGCAATGTTCTGTGCTGTGTACTACTTTGGATTGCCTGCGGGGTGCAAATCGAAAATTACCTTCGAAAAGCCCTTTTCGAACACATTTGATCTGAAACCTACCGAGTATAATGCCCTGAATGGCCCCTCTTATGTCTTTCAGATGGAAAACGACTCTATGCTAGTGTTCCCGTCCTATCTGAAACACAAAGTTAACCGGCACGAGAGCAATTTCACCAGGAAGTCGCTGGCAATGAACTTTGTTCCTCAGGGAGTGATCGGTTCCGGTACCAATGAACTTCGGCTTGACGACCCCACGTAACAGTATAGTGAAGCTGGTTCTATATAGCGGGATCAATAAGATAAGCTTTCAGCTCAAATCTTGCTATCCAACCCTTCTTGGTCCATTTCCCAAATAGCAATAGCACTAAAAAGAACTAATGGTTAATGCGCATTGTGTCGTATTCCTAGCCGGGCATCTCAATTCCTGAAAGGGCAACCCTGCGGGTTGAACTGCTCTCGAGTTAAATAAGGCCAAGATATCAGATCGAGTTCTCGTTTTAGGAGTCGCGAATGGAGATCAGTGAATTAAAAACAGCTTTTTATGATGCAATGTTTGACTGTGACGATACCAACATCAATCCTATTGAGGAAAATGTTATCGCCAGAGTGCACACGATTTTGAATGATCGGAAAAAGCTCAGCAGTTACATTGCGCCCCTGCCGGTATTGCAGATACAGCTACTGGATCTTCTCGACAATGAAGACGTTGAATTTCAAAAACTTGCGGACTTGATTGAGCAGGACCCTGCACTGGCCACTCGGGTATTGAGGATTGTGAACAGTCCTGCATACATTACCCGGACAAAACCAGATGACCTCTTGTCGTCGATCAAATTACTGGGAGTGTCAGGTATTTCCAGTATTGCCAGTTCGGTGTTGATGGAGAACATCCGCCCTCCCAAACCTATCTACTACAAAATGTTTGGGCGACAAATCTGGGAACATTCATTGCACTGCGCTCATCTTTGCCGAAGATTCGCCGTAATCGAGAACGAGGATGAGTTTTCAGCTCATTTTCTCGGGCTGATTCATGATGTTGGGAAGATCATCGTCTTTAACTGCCTGAGCGAGGCATTCAGTGAATCACCTCTTGATGGCGACCCTGGCAGCAAGGTGTTCAAAGACATGATGTCCGAGACTTCCCGAGACATATCCTATTTCATCGCCCGGGATTGGGAGCTACCCGAAAAATTCTGGATGCCTCTTGAAGAACAATCAAAGAGACAGAGATCTCCAATGGGTGCGATATTGTATCGTGCCAACCTCTGCGCTGAACTCTATCTCCTGCTGGCGAAGAAGAAAATCGAGCAACCTGAAGCTGAGAACTACCTGGAGTCTCTTCAGTGCGATGGACAAATCTGGCAGCAATTCACAGA
>JAKSCP010000295.1 GCA_022360535.1 Pseudomonadales bacterium
AAGAGAACTGCCAGATCTGTCACCAGCCCGGCCAGATTGGCCCTATGTCTTTTACCAGCTACGAAGAAGTGCGCCCCTGGGCACCGCTTATTCAGCTGAAGGTGGCACAACGCGAGATGCCTCCTTATCAGTATGATAACGATAAGGGTGTACAGGAGCTGAAAAACGACTGGCGTATGTCTCAGGAAGACATCGATACCATCGTAGACTGGGTAAATGCTGGTTCACCATTCGGCAACCCGGAAGATTTGCCTGCTGAAAAAGAATTCCCACAAATGGGAGAATGGCGCCTGGCTGCAGAGCTTGGCCCGCCCGACCATGAAATCAAGTCTGCACCCTGGGATGTCCCAGCGACTGGTCAGGACTTGTGGTGGGAGCCAAAAGTTGATTCCGGTATCACTGAAAGCCGCTGCATCAAGGCCGTAGAAACCTTGCCTTCAGCAGCTGCACAAGGTTCAACCCACCATGCCAATTCTCACTTCCTGGTTCAAAACGAAGAGGGAGAGTGGGTAGACGCTGACCGCTTATCTGAATTTGCCCTCGGAAAACTCGGCGAGAAGGTACCTGCAGGAGCCTGCCGACGAGTGCCCGCCAATTCCAAAGTTGAATGGGAAATCCACTACTATCCAGATGGTAATGCCGTTCCAAATGATCAGGTTACCGTTGGTCTGTGGTTCTACGACGAAGAAGATGAATTTGTCGAAGAAGAAGCTTATCCCCAGGATCTGCGCGCCTATCGACTCGATGGCGGTGGCGATTACATCATTCCACCTCATGGCAAGCTGATGACTCAGGGGTTCCATTCTTTCGACCATCCTGTCCGTATCGACAGCTGGCAGCCACACATGCATCTGCGCGGTGTTGCCATGGCACTGGAGATATTCAATCCGGAGACAGGTCGACGCGAAGTGATGAGCCAGGCTTCTAACTGGACTGCAGGCTGGAACCACAGCCACATGTACGAAGATGGATTTCAGCCTCTGGTGCCAGCCAACGCCACTATCATTTTGACGGCCTGGCATGACAATACTGCCGACAATCCTATGAATCCGGATCCGGACCAATGGGTTGGTGCAGGTCAACGGACTACGGACGAAATGTCTCACGCCTGGATCGCTATTACCCATCTTGATCAGGAGGGTTACGAGCGGATGCTGGCTGAGCGCGAGGCACGCGATCAAAGCAGCCTGGCCGGGTCCGGGGGTTCTGATTAAGCGTTCTGAAGACCCCTTCCAGTAACCTATTTACATAATAGTCTGAAAGGCCAGGTGTCACGCGACACCTGGCCTTTTTTGTGCCAACTACTATTTCCGCCTGCGCCTTTGTGGAAGTTCCAACGCTACTCTACTGTATAACCATAAGCCTGGACGATGTCGGCAACTCGTGGCGAGCGCATGAAATCCAAATATAGGCCACAGACCTCACATACTCGCCCATACTTTATTTGCACTGCATCCTGGCGGATAGGGCTATGGCTATCACTTGGTACGACCCAGCCTTGTCCTCGAGTGATCTTTCCATCGCTTAACACCTGAGACATGGCAACGAACCCCAGGTCAGCATTTCCCGTCTCGACAAACTGGTAGGTTTGCGCAATGTTCTCACCCCGGACCCATCGCGATCTGGTCGTCGCAGTTTTATTAAAGAATTCCAGTGCTTCTTCTGCCGCCCTGCCATAAGGGGCCAGGGCCGAATTTGCTAAAGCAAGACGCTTGAACTCACTATCGAGAATGTCAGGGCCATCAATGGACAAGGCTGCGTTCGAACTCCATAGGACGAGAGAACCGATCACGTAAGTAAATCTGCTGTCCTGGACAGTCAACCCCGCTGCTTCCAACTGCTGTGGTTTTTCCTGATCAGCAGAGAAGAACAACTGAAAAGGAGCACCGTTCCGAATCTGCGCGAACAGTCGCCCCGAAGAGCCAAATACAAGATTTATTTCATGCCCAGTTTGTTCTTCAAACTCGGTCGCAATTCGTTCCATGGGGGCTGAGAAATTGGAAGCAACTGCCACCAGAATTTGCTCTGCATGCACCGGCGTCATGCAGAGCAAAAGTTGGAAAAGCACAACGGCAGGTAAACGCTTTCGCATAATAAAAGAAACTAGTTAGCTGATGCCGCAGCCAATAATTCCAGTGTGAGTTCGGCAATCAGCTGTTCCTGTTGCCGATGAACGAAATGACTTTGATTAGGAATACGCACCACCCTGGTGAGCTCCCGAGGAAGTGAATTTTCAGCATAGTCGAGGTTCTTCGGATCAACCAGCTCATCTTCTTCCCCCTGCATATAAATCATGGGAATCGATGCCTGTTGCCACCAGGGTTCTAGTTCGGTTAGCGCATCGTGAACACCCCAGATTTCTACATTGGCTTTCTGCAAGCCCACGTCGATCATTCGCGAGATCGGCCACACATTGGCGGCATAGTTGTACCAACGAGGTTTGCCAAGCTCGGGATCAATAGCCCCGGCAGCCATCAAGATGCCATCGATTAACTCAGGATGGCGGTAAGCAATATATGGCGCATAAGAAGCACCCAGGGAGTGACCAACCAGGATCATAGGCTGGTTACCAGACTCGGCTTTTAGCTGCTGTAACAACGGAGCGATGAGCTTGACCTGTTCGGCGAAGCTACCTTCAGCCTCCTTGTCATTCAAGGGGGACCCTCCCCAACCCGGTCTATCGATGGCGACCAGGCGCGCCGCACTGCGAAGCTCCGAATGACCCAGTAGCCTTCCCAGCGCCCTCCAGCTCCCAGGCGTGCCATGAATAAAGACCACAGTGGGCTTACCGATTTCACCAGCTTCCGCGTAATGGAGACTAAAATTTCCGACCGCCAGGCTTTGCAACGAAGCGCCAAGCGCGATGGCCAAGTCATTGCCATAGCTGACCTGAGAAGCACCCTGCTGCGGTCCGCTCGTACAGCCGCCAAGCAGAGTAAGCAACAAAAGAGCCAGTGGAAGCGTTGTTCTCGTTTTCATAGCCAAGCAGGAAAAATAGCCTGAAAACACAGTGTAAACCGAATTTACCAGAGATCAAATCAGTCAGACCTCGCGATAAGGGCTTTTCAATTGGTGGGGAAAGGAGTAGCTTGGATTCCAGATTCCTCCCAACAATAACAGACCAATGGAGGCCCTATGTATCGTCACTTTCTCTCCCTCAGAAGCCTTATAGTCTCTGTCCTGGCTAGCCTGCCAGCACTGGCTGTAGCCCAACAGGCAGGAGTCACAGAACACGGCCATCCTGACCTTCAGGGAACCTGGACCTTCAAAACCATCACCCCCTTACAGAGACCACCAGAACTCGCCAACAAAGAAACCTTAACTGAGGCGGAGGCTGCCGAATGGGAAGCCTACGAAAACCGTCGACAGAATCGTGACCTTATTATCGACTCTGTAGGCGGCGCAGGTTATCCGCCTGGTGTCATTTCCTATAATGAGTTCTGGTACGAGCGGGGCACCGAAACTGTAGCAGACCGTCGCACCTCATTGATCTATGATCCACCGAACGGTCGCTTACCAGAGCTGACGGCAATGGGCAGAGAACGCGCTGCCTACACGGCGAAAGTTCGTCAGGAAAGCGCGGGGCCAGAAGCTCGCACCTTGAATGACCGCTGCATCCTGAACAATCGCACCGGGCCGCCAATAATTTCCGGCTCCTACAATAACAACTTACAACTGGTTCAGACCAAGGACTATGTGATGATCGTGAGCGAAATGATTCATCACGCTCGCATCATTCCTTTTGCCGATGAGCACTCGGCGCCTTTCACCCAATGGGCAGGCAACTCAATTGCGAGATGGGATGGTGATACGCTGGTCATTCACTCGCAGGGATTCTATCCCGACTATGGATGGCGCAATACTTCACCACAGATGCAGGTGGAAGAGCGAATTTCGCGGCTCGATGACAACACACTGAACTATGAGTTTACGGTGAATGATCCTAATACCTGGGAGTCTTCCTGGTCGGCACGTATGCCCTTGCGTCGCGCTGAACAACCAATGTATGAATATGCCTGCCATGAAGGCAACCATGGTCTGATGGGAATTCTTGCAGGTTGGCGCCGTTATGATGTGCTAGGTTTAAACGAAGCTGGTAAACCTGTAGACAGCGACGAAGAATAAGAAACTGATTTTGTAAACGAAAAACGCTGCCCTGTTAAACAGGACAGCGTTTTTTATTGGTTTGCACGCTGAGTTGTCCAGGTATAACTCTAGCGCCACTCGCTGGCTGGCTCATCGGGATCAGACTCCAGGAAGCGAATGAGGTCAGCGTGAAACTGATCTGGAATCTCAGTCTGAGGGTTGTGTCCGATGTCAGGGTAAAGATGCAAGGCTGAATTCGGTAGCTCATTGTGTACATGCGTTACCCGCGCCACGAAATCATCAGCCAGACGATCATCTTCGCCGCCGATAACCAGCGTCTTGGTTTCAATATGCTGCCAGTCATATACCACTGGGTCGTTATACAGAATTGCAGTGACCATCGCTCGCACTCTGAGGAAGCGCGGATAGTCCCCGCTCATGGTTTGTCCATATTGGCGACGTACGTACTCTAAATGAGCAGGAGGCCAATAAGTTGGATAATAGATACGGTGACCACGCAATATCGATTGATAAGTAGGTACTGCAGGGTCTCCCGCCAACGGATCCCGCCACGGGCGACTCTGCCTGGAGTCTGTTAAGCCGATCTGGTTAACCATGGCAACATGACTCACACTGTCTGGATACAACATGGCAAATCGGCTCATTACCATACCGCCCATGGAGTGCCCAACTGCCGCCACTTTTTCGATCCCCAGCTCGTCCATCAAAGCCTTCATATTGGCGGAGACGAAATTGAGGTTATAAGGAATCAACGGCTTGGACGACTTACCGTATCCAATGCGATCCACCGCGATGACGCGGAATCCAGCGGCAGCCAGGCGACGAAAACTTTCCTGATAAGGTTCGGAATAAAAATTATGCCCATGCTGCCAGAAAACCACCTGCCCATTGGCGCGCCCGGTTGGTGGAATATCCATGTAGGCCATAAGCATTTTTTCGCCATAGCGACGTAACTCCAGATACTGGACTGGCCAGGGGTACTCAATTTCTTCCAGGTTTAATGACACTGGACCCCAATCTGCGGGCGCCTCCGCCGGGGGCTCTGCCGGCCAGTCTTGTGCTGCAGAAAACTGCGTAATTGCCATCGATAAGACAGTGAGTAAAAGCCATTGCACCGGCTTGATTCGCGCTATCGCCATTTTGTTATGCCTCAATTTCATGATGAATAAGCTGAGCAGCAGTACCACCGCTCGCCGTCCCCCCAATTCGTTACCAATTGTATAACCCGACTCCCCTCAAGATACAGAAAAGCTGTGTTGAAACTGTCATATTTCACGTCAAGATTTTTGTTAGAATGGAGGTTTTACCTCTGCATTCAAAGATTCGATGCTTTTCGCGCTGGAAAACGATCAGGAATTCCTGGATTTACAGGTGGAGATGGTGCGCCTGCAAAACTCTATTCGGGAAACCAATCGACGATTGCTGATCATTTTCGAAGGTCGAGACGCTGCCGGCAAAGGGAGCACCATCATGCGCTTCGTGCGCTTCCTCAACCCCCGATACTATCGCATCGTTGCGTTATCCAAACCCACTGAGCAAGAATCGGAGCAGTGGTTCTTTCAGCGCTACATAAAAGAACTCCCTAATCCTGGCGAGATCGTGTTTTTCGACCGCAGCTGGTACAACCGTGCTGTCGTCGAACCGGTTATGGGATTCTGCACACAAAGGCAATACAAATTTTTCCTGGAACAAGTGGTACTGCTGGAACGCATGCTCAAGGAAGATGGTTTGTACATCATCAAGTTCTGGTTCTCTATCGATGAAGGCGAACAGGCAAAGCGGATTGATGAGCGCAAGACCAATCCGCTCAAACAATGGAAACTGAGCACGGTCGATGCGCTGGCTCAAGCCAAGTGGGATGAATATACGCACTACAAGGAAGAAATGTTTAAGCGCACTTCAACCACCGACAACCCGTGGTTAGTCATCGAAGGTAACGATCGGGACAAGGCCTGTCTGGAATCCATGCGCTACGTGGTCAACAAAATGAAATACGAGCAAAAGGGTGAGACCGGACAACGCCTCGAACCAGATCCCGCGATCGTGCAGCAACAGCCGGCCTTCAAGCTGCCCCATATTCGATTCGATAATATCGATCTCCCAAGCTAATTCACTCTCTACAAGCGAGTTCGCCCGGTCGATTGTACTTCGTGTTATCGACAGGGTAACTTTACCAGGCATGAACCCAGCCACCCAGATTCCAGACTTGAAAGCGATTCAAGAAGCCGCCGAACGCATTGCCGAGGCGACTGTAAACACGCGCTTCGAAAAATCTCTGACTTTGTCCCACATTCTCGGCGCCCACATCTGGTTGAAGTTTGAAAACCTGCAATTTACCTCGTCGTTTAAAGAACGCGGCGCGCTAAACAAACTGTTGCAACTATCGGCAGAAGAAAAATCCCGCGGCGTGATTGCCATGTCCGCTGGCAATCATGCCAAAGCCGTTGCTTACCATGCACAGCGCCTCGGCATACCAGCCACGATCGTGATGCCAAAAAACACGCCTAATGTAAAAGTCGAGGACACGAAAAATTTTGGCGCCCGAGTCGAACTGGAAGGCAACTCCCTGGATGAATCCGGTCGCTACGCACAATCACTGGCCGAGTCCGGGAACCTGGTATTCATTCACCCTTACGATGATGGGCAGATAATCGCGGGACAAGGAACCGTCGCACTGGAAATGCTGAATGCGAATCCTCAGCTCGACGTATTAGTGATCCCTATCGGGGGCGGTGGTTTGATCGCAGGAAATGCCATCGCCGCCAAGGCAATCAAACCTTCGATCAAGATCATCGGTGTTGAAGTCGAAGCCTACGCGAGCGCCTACAACCTGCTTCATGGAAAAGACACAGCCCTGAAAGGCTCGACTATTGCCGAAGGCATCGCAGTTAAAGAGCCCGGCGAACTAACCATGCAAGTTATTTGGGACCTGGTTGATGACATTGTGCTGGTGGACGAAGAAGCGATTGAAGAAGCTATCAATCAACTGATCACCATCGAGAAAACCGTGACCGAGGGAGCGGGTGCCGCCGCCCTTGCCGCAGTGGCATCTCATCCGCAACACTTTAAGGGTTTACAAACCGGCGTGTTTCTCTGTGGT
>JAKSCP010000385.1 GCA_022360535.1 Pseudomonadales bacterium
AACTGCTTGTGTGAGTTGCGTGAAATCTGATTGGCATCCACCAATCCGCGCACTTTATGCAACGGCACCATACCGTCCTGCTTGAGTCGCTCCAACGCCAGATAATTCATATCTCTGAGCTGGTAGTTGTCGATGATTTGTTCGTCAATCTGGCTGGCTATTACTTCAGGATCATCGGATGTCAAAGAAAGCTCTTTACCAAAGGCCACATGAACTTTGCCCTTAAACCCGACCATGCCCTTCACGATGCTCTGAATGTCTGTCTCGTCTGTCTTGGTAAAGCTGCCAGTCTTCTCAATTTGATAAAGTTCTTCGGCTTTCAGTAAATCGCAAGCGTCGTATTCATAGGATATTGAGACTGGAACTATATGCAGCTGACGCAGACTCGCGCTTAGCGGCAAATCCCTCTTCCCCATAGCCAGCATTTTCAATAATGCAGGATCAGTGCGGTCAACACCGTCTTTTGCGCGTCCTTCCCTTTGCGCAATCCATACATTTTGATTGGTCTCGATACAGTGGTGGATGTACTCGGACAATTGGCTGAGGGACTGCAGCAACTCACGCCCCTTCAGCGAACGTTTTACGATAAAGCTCTTGTTGAGCCGCATGAGGTCTGTGACGAAAGGCTTTTTCAGCAGGTTGTCGCCAATGGCGATTTGCAAGGTGTCGTGCCCAGCATGATAAAGCATGTAGTTTACGAAGGCCGGGTCCATCGTGATGTCGCGATGATTACAGATGAATAAATGGCTTCTGCCTTCCTTCAAATTCTCCATACCTGAGTTGGTTAATTCGGTTGTAGTGTCATGAATCATCTTGTCCATGTAAACAGCAATGACATCCTGCATGGATTTCACATCATGCACCCCTTTCACCTGACTCCTGAGTTTGTTTCCCGCCAACTTCAAAACAAAGCCCGGGAACATCTGCATTAATCGGGGGTAGTAGAAACGCGCAATACTGCCGAGAAATTCGCGATTAGTGATCAGCTTGTCCAGAACTGGTCGAATTTCGTCGTCTTGGTAGGGTCTGATGTCCTTGAATTTATCCAAGGTTTTATCCTTATATTTCAGATAGTTACTCTGGTAACTTCAGCAAGCCTGGGGATCAGAGCGCGCGCATTGTAGCGCCTGTAGAAGGAAAAGTGTACCGCATGACTGTGTCCCAAAAGGCGTCTTTTGCGTCAGTTTTCAGGGTCAAATTGTTGGCGCTATCTGTAACAAATAGTTCATGGAAAGTTCAAGGTCCGGTAATAAATATGGCCAGCGATACGCCGACAGAATCTGTAACCTGCAATTATCAAACAAACCATTATGCCGACACCAAACCCAATTCGCGTAAGAAGTGTCTGGATTTCAGATGTTCATTTAGGATTCAAGGGCTGCCAGGCTAATGCGCTTCTGGATTTCCTTCATTCCGTGGAAACAGATTACCTGTTTCTTGTCGGGGATATTGTGGATTTCTGGAGCATCAAGAAGGCCCCCTACTGGCCTCAAGAACACACCAATGTTATTCGCTCGATCCTGGGTAAGGCTAAACACGAAACCAAAGTGATCTACATTCCTGGCAATCACGATGAGCAAATGCGTGATTGTGTTGGTCATAAATTTGGCAACCTGGAAATCCATCGTAACTACGTTCACACCACAGTGGATGGTAAGAAGCTGCTCATCATGCACGGTGACGAGTTTGACGTGATCGTGAAAAATAGTCGCTGGTTAGCGAATCTGGGCAGTTGGGCTTATGAAACGCTGCTAAGCCTCAATCATGTGGTGAATCGGTTTCGTAAGTTATTCAATTGCTCCTATTGGTCGCTTGCTGCCTACTTGAAACACAAGGTGAAGAATGCCGTCAGTTATATTGGCAGTTTCGAAGACGCCCTGGCGCATTTCGCCCGCGAGAAAGAAGTGGACGGTGTCGTTTGCGGCCACATCCACCATGCCGAAATTCGCGATATCGATGGCATTCTCTACTGCAACGATGGGGATTGGGTTGAAAGCTGCAGTGCCATGTTCGAGCATGCCGATGGCCGGTTAGAACTCGTGCATTGGGCCAAACAATACGAGCGCAATCTGATGCGTGACCGCAAACTACTGGAAGCGCCGGATAAGCAGCCAAAACCAGGGCAGAAAGCCGCTTGAATGCCTGCTATCAATCCCCTGCCCTTACCTCGTCCGGCCGTTAAACTTCCTGACCAGACTCGCCTTAGCGCGTGAGAGATTCCCTGATGCGTATCCTGATGATTTCCGATGTTTACTTTCCCCGAATCAACGGTGTCTCAACGTCCATACAGACCTTTAAGCAAGAATTCGAAAAACTCGGCCATGAAGTCATATTAGTTGCGCCGGACTATCCACAAGACTACCCGGTCGACAACAGCATTATTCGCATACACTCTCGGGCAGTCATGTTCGATCCCGAAGATCGCATGATGCACTATCGAGCGATACTTAAAGAATTACCCACACTGGAAACCTATGACTTTGACCTGGTCCACATCCACACGCCGTTTGTAGCACACTATGCCGGCGTTAAAGTCGCCGAAGAGTTGGGCATTCCATGTATCGTGACTTATCACACGTTGTTTGAAGAATACCTGCATCACTACATACCTTTTTTGCCCAGGCGATTCCTGAAAGCCTTTGCCAGAAGATTCTCCAGGTCCCAGTGCAACCAGGTAGACGCCATCGTCGCTCCATCTTCTGTCATTGTTGAACTACTGGAAGAATACGGTGTGCAGAAACCCATTAGTGTCATTCCAACCGGCATCTACACGGCCAATTTTTCAAACGGTGACGGCAGCAAGTTCCGCCAGGAATATGGCATCACGGAAGACAAGAAACTCCTGTTGAACGTCGGCCGGGTCGCCCACGAAAAAAACCTGGGCTTGCTGCTGCTGATGTTCAAACAGTTATTGGAAAAGGTGCCAGAAGCCTGCCTGGTCATTGCAGGCGAAGGACCCGCCCGGGAGACTTGCCGACAACAAGCTGCACAACTGGGGATCACTAAAGGCGTACATTTTGTTGGCTATCTGGACCGCTCTTCCCAACTTGTCGACTGCTATCACAGCGCCGATCTGTTCGTGTTTTCTTCCATGACTGAGACGCAAGGACTGGTCTTATTAGAAGCGATTGCCGCCAATACCCCGGTGGTATCTATAGCTGCCATGGGGACCCGAGACATCCTGAACGACTGTTCTGCTGCGAAAATTGCTCCCAACGACGCTGGAGTATTTTCAGAGACCGTCGCCGATTTGCTGAACAACTCCCAAGAGATGGCAGAGCTTCAGCGCAATTGTCCAGAGGTCAGCCGTGCGTGGGATGCCACTACGATGGCCACTAAGATGCTGGTGTTTTACGAAAGAAACCTAAATCCACCTGCTGGTGATCAGCAAGCGCTGCAGAACATAGAAGAGGTATTCTAAGAAAGTACTAACCGTTGCAGACGGTGCTATAAGATCAGAACCCCTCCCCACGTCAGTTCTCAATTCATGAAAGTTATCAACTGCGCCGTCGAAAGACTCTGTTGCTGAATCAAGAAAAAAGGCACCAACCAAAATGGTTAGTGCCTACCAAGTCAAGGGAACTCCCTTGGAGAGATTCGTAATCCTAGAAAATTACGTAGCACATTTATGGGAAATGCTGTTACTTGTTCAAAAAATAGGCAACTCCCCCAAAACAGTTCTCAGTTCATGAAAGTTATCAACTACGTAGTCGAAAGACCCTGTTGCTGAATCAAGAAAAAAGGCACCAACCAAAGTGATTGGTGCCTACTGAGTCAAGGGGAAGACATTTCAAAAATGCTCAGGCTTAAGATAACGCTGCATCGTTACGTCGCAATGACACTTTTGTGTAGTTTTTATGAATTCTCAATAAACCGTTACCAGCCAGAGGCTTTCTAAACGGAAAAGCGACTACGGATAACTTATATAAGCTCAGTAGTCGCCATCTACGAAGAAGACGATACGGCACTCCTTTGCCGTACCTCTGTTTTCTTTTAGGGTTGTGCCAGGTAAATTACCCCGTGCATTACTGTCACAAGTCAACAGTCACTGTGAAGGCAGCGGTTCGGGGAGCACCGATCCAAGCACCGCCGGATATGCCACCGAGGTAAGACTCATCGAACAAGTTGTTGATAACAAACCCGAAATCGAATCCTTGGAGATATTCGGATATCTGCTCTCCTCGCACGTTCATATACAGGTCGCTGACTGTGTAGTCCTCTGCCAGCCAGTTGTTTCCGTTGTCGACGAATCTATCACCAACGTTCTTGGTTGAAAGTCCTGCGTAGTAAGGACCACGATTCCAATCAACAGAAAGCACCCACATAGACTCTGGAGTGTTGACGACAGTATTACCGGGGAAAATTCCCAACACTGAGTCTGCTTGCGGACCCAGACCGGAACCAACATAAGTAGCGTCAGTGTCGGTATAGGATGCGTAGACTGACCAATTCTCGTTGATCTCGAAATTACCAGCCAACTCGAAACCTTCGGAATCCACACCACCAACGTTGTCATAACGTCCGGAAGTCCCGATTGTGTAGTTAGGAATGCCGCTATTGGCGGCTGCCGCATCGAAAAATTCCAAACGGTTTTCAAAAGAGTTATCGAACAGCACCGCACTAGCAGTAATTCGCGCGCCGACATAACGCAGACCAAGCTCCAGGTTTTCCGCCGTTTCGGGCTCGATCACGTCGTTGATCTCTCGCTCCAATACCAGATCCAGCGTTGGCTTGATGTTCTCCGAGTAACCAACGAAGACTTCTAGTCCATCAACTGGTGTTTGGTAAGTTGCGCCGCCACTCAGCAAGGTGTCTGAACTGGAATTGAAGCTAATATTGTTGGCTGCGTTGAAAAGGTCCTGTCTTGAATTATCTACATCAAATTCACGCAGGCCAATACTGAAAGTGAAGTCGTCGATGACCACCTGGTTCTGCAGGTACCACATGGTGGTTTCCCGTGGAAAGATCCGGTCGTACTGACGCCAGTAAGCACGCTCATCGAAATCGATACCTACTCTTGCATCCGTCAATCGATGCCAGTCACGCCACTCATCACGCTCGGAATCCTCGTACCAGTAACCGCCGCTGAGGATATTGGTAACATTGTCACCGAGTTCAGTTTCCCAATCGAAATCCAGGGTTATACCGTTACGTTGACGAGCGTAGTGGGTATGGCGATAGGATTGAACTGGTATTGCGTTTGCTGGATAACAAGCCGGGTCAAATTCTGGGCCAGCTCCGCCATAGGGGAAAGTAATTGATGAAGCGCAACCTGGCTCTGGAGACAATGCCACGTTGTTGGCATCAACAAAGAAGATTCTGCCAATATTGGAAGGTTCGAGAATTGGCAGGTCGCCATTCAGCTCGCGTTCTGGACCACCCTGATCGTCAACTACATCCGCTATGTATGGTGGAATCCAGTCGCCCCGGCCATCCATCTCGTGATGGTAGTATCCGATGCTGCCAGTGAAGTTTTCTGTCACTTCACCATCCAGTTTCAAGTAGCTAAACCGGTTTTCGCGCAGAGTTGACCAGCCACGACGGTATACCTGATTCACATATGGATTATCAGCCCACTCGCCAATCAAGCGATCCCAATCTGGATCATTTTCAAAGTCCGCCGGGGAGAATATGCGCTGATAGTTATCTTCGTGAATATCATCCCACACAGTGTAACCAGTGAGTGTGTATTGATCATTGAATTCTGTAATAAATTTTGCGGCGAAATGGTCGCGTTCGTTTTGTGCCGACCCTTCCATCCAGTCCGTTGCTTCGTTGTGATTGGCAGAAACCCAGGCTCGGGTCGTGTCATTAAATATGCGACCGGTATCGTAGCGTACATAGTAACGGACAGAATCAAAATCACCGTTGGACAACTGCACACGCATGCGCTCTTCTTCTTCCGGATTATTTGTTGTGAAGTTCAGGGTTCCACCCAGAGACTCCGTAGTGCGAGTATCAATTGATGCAATTCCCTGGTTTACCTCCACACCGCCAGAGTTCATGCTGTCGATGTAACGATTGGCTTTCGCACCGCCACCGTAGTTGGAATCGCCATTAGGAAACCCATCGATAGTTGTACCAACCTGTTGGTCGCCAAGGCTGGTGGTGTATCCGCGCAGGTTCACTGTGGTCGACCAGTCATCAAAACCAAAAGTGTCGCCTTCGGTAATGTTCACACCTGGCAGGTTATCCACGGTAGCCAAAATAGAAGTCAGTGGATTCTGCTGATCTTGCATGGACTGCGTGGTATTCAACGCTGAATAGGTACGTGCAGCACCTGTTGTAATAACAATCTCTTCAATACGTTGTGCTTCCTGCGCACTGGCAACCGAAGAAAGAGTAATTAGGGAAATAGCTAACGGTAGACTACGTCGTCTAAAGTTCAAATTCATTTTTCTCTCCTGAAAAAACAACGGACAGTGCCAAGCAACAGATCGTGTCGCTGACAGATTTGCTATCGCCTGTTTCTTGTATTTTTATTGGTCGAGGTACTTGCATGACCGTATAGCAATAACGGATGCAGATTAGTCGCGCTTGATTACAGTGTGATGAAGTTTAGATGTAAGTTTCGTTACACAAAGGGAATCACAAGGTTTTGTGAATCTTCTGTCACAGTTTCTTAATCAAGCAGACACTTGATTGAAATATTTTCTGATGAGGTAAAAGAGGTGTAAAAAAACTGCAAACACAATTTAGGTTTGCTGGATTGAAGCCACGTAGATCTCGAGCTGATCAAGTACTGCTGCTTGATCAGCATTAGCTGTTGCCCTGGCGAGCTGCAAATCCGATTCGTAGCGGGCCAAGGCATGTTCATCATGCAAACGAACTTGCCGAAATTCTTGCCAGCGCTCTTCCTCTGCTGCATTGAGTGTGTGAAGGAAATTGCGAGCCCTGTAGCGAAACAGCATTTCGTTCAGCCTGCTGTCCCGGAATGGGAGATCGAGCCTACCCAGGTCATGAGGGGAAGTAGCCCGGATCATTTGCATCAAGCCCTTGTCATGATCAGAGAAAAAGCCACCGCTGTAAATCATGTAATCAGGATCGCTTTCCTGTTCCCTGGTCTCATTGCGAAAGACTTTCTGTATCTTCTTATATAGAGAAGGTGTGGACTGCAGCTTCTCCCAGTTAGCGCGACAGCCATCAAGATCAATCTCGAATTGCTGCGCTTTCTCCGGCGCCAGTACTGCTGCCGAAGTCACCACTGGACAGCGGTTGTAGTGAATTGTCTTCAACGGGATGCGTTCCACACCTTCCGGCAACTGGTCTTTTGGCGTATAGATTCGTTCCCGAATTTCAGCTTCGGACAAATCTGCCCAGGTATCCGGATCAACTCTCAGATCATAGACAATGACACCATTGCTGTTCTCCGGATGAGGACAGATAGGCATTGTCAGCGCCAGGCAACCACGGCTGGAGGGGTACATCACAGACACATGCAACACTGGTTTGCGGGTATTCAGATCAATCTCTGCTTGCACCTTCTGCTTGCTTCGTAACCCAAACACGTAGTCGTAGAGTCGAGGCTGCTGCTGTTTTATGAGCCTGGCAAATTCAATGGTAGCCAGCACATCGGAAAGCGCGTCATGGGCGGCGGCATGTTCAATGTCATTCGCCTTGGTCAGTTCCTCCAGACGAAAACTGTTACTGCCATCCTCTTTTTTGGGCCACCTGATACCTTCAGGTCGTGTTGCAGCACAAAGGCGTACCATGTCAATAATGTCCCACCGGGAATTGCCATTCTTCCATTCCCGCTCGTAAGGGTCGAAGAAATTTCGATACAGCAATTGTCGAGTAACTTCATCGTCAAAACGTATGCTGTTGTAGCCAGCAACACAGGTACCGGGCTGGCTGAATTCCGCCAATATCGCCTTGGTGAACTCTGCCTCGTTCATCCCCTTCTCTGCAGCGTGCTGGGGCGTGATGCCTGTTATCAGGCAGGCCATAGGATTTGGCAGAAAGTCGTTGGCTGGCTGGCAATAAATCACTAATGGATCGCCGATGACATTAAGATTTTCATCAGTGCGAATTCCGGCAAACTGGCTAGCGCGATCCCGACGCGGATCGTTGCCAAAGGTCTCAAAGTCGTACCAGTAAATACTTGCGCTTGCCATTTCTTGCCTCTAGTGAAGTTCGGGCATCATAGCATGGCCAGAGCCCCGCATTCGTGTGGCCTGCTCAATTGGTGTAGACTTCTGGGTTGCTATAAACGATTTGGAAACAGAATGGAATTTCGCGGCGCCCATATTCTCAGCGTAAAGCAGTTCGTCCGAGAAGATATCGATCGAATTTTCGAGGTCGCCGACTCCATGGAACCATTCGCCCATCGCGAGCGTATGACCAAGGCTCTGGATGGAGCTATTCTCGGGAATATGTTCTTCGAACCCAGTACCCGAACCCGGGTCAGCTTCGGGTGTGCGTTCAACCTGCTAGGTGGTCATGTTAGGGAGACTACCGATGTGAAGTCATCCTCCATCACCAAGGGGGAATCTCTCTACGACACCGCACGGGTGATTAGTGGCTACAGCGACGTGATCGTGATGCGGCACCCCCAATCCGGCTCAGTGGCCGAGTTCGCCAAGGCCAGTCGGGTACCGGTGATCAATGGCGGCGACGGCCCAAACGAACACCCCTCACAGGCGCTATTGGACCTCTACACGATTCGCAAAGAGCTGACTTCCAATGCCCGCAGCATCGACGGTATGCATATCGCTATGGTAGGCGACCTCAAGCATGGCCGCACTGTACATTCATTGTCTCAACTCTTGCTTCTATATAAGAACATCACATTCACCCTGATATCCCCTACCGAACTGCGTATGCCAGAAGATATTGTGTCTGACCTCAAAGCGTCAGGTCATCAGGTGGTAGAAACCGAAGATATGGAAGCGGGACTTAAAGACAACGACACGGTGTACCTGACCCGCATTCAGGAGGAACGTTTCGAAAGCAAACTGGAGGCGGATATCTATCGCGGGCGCTTTCGACTCAACCAGGCGATTTACACTCGCCACTGCCAGCCCAATACCGTCATTATGCACCCCCTGCCACGGGATTCCCGTGAGGAGGCCAACGAATTAGACAACGACCTCAATCAGCACCCCAGTCTGGCTATTTTTCGCCAAACTGATAACGGGGTACTAGTGCGCATGGCCCTGTTCGCGCTTATACTGGACGTTGCTGACAAGATCGACCGCAGCGCCAGCGAGGTTGCCTGGTACACAGAGAGTCGATTCGAATAGTCAAAACAAGCATTGAAACAGATTACTGAAAATTATTGATAGGTAAGACCAGCATGGGATTCAACGACTTACTCAAAATGATGATCGACAAGGACGGTTCCGACCTGTTTCTCACTACAGGCGCGCCGCCAAGCATGAAAGCCCATGGCAAGCTCATTCCATTATTGGACAAGAAGCTGCCTGAAGGCATGGTCAAGAAGATTGCTTATCAGATCATGAACGACGAACAGATCAAGGACTTTGAAAAGAGTCCAGAAATGAACCTCGCCGTCGCCGACCCTGACATCGGCCGATTCCGTGTCAACATCTTCCAGCAACGGGGTGAATTAGGCATTGTTGCACGAAACATTAAAACCGAAATCCCAGATGCGGCCTCACTCGGCCTACCACCGGTTCTTTCCGAACTAATTATGAGCAAGCGTGGCATCATTCTCTTTGTGGGTGGTACCGGCTCTGGTAAGTCCACCTCACTGGCCGCACTCATCGACCACCGCAACAAAAACAGCGATGGCCATATCATTACTATTGAAGACCCGGTGGAATTTGTGCACCCTCATCAGGGTTGCATCGTCAATCAGCGCGAAGTCGGTGTCGACACCAATAGTTACGAAGAAGCTCTCAAGAATACCCTGCGACAGGCGCCAGATGTCATTCTAATTGGTGAGATTCGCAGCCAGGAAACCATGGAACATGCCCTGGCGTTCGCTGAAACTGGCCACTTGTGTCTTTCTACCCTGCACGCCAACAACGCTAACCAGGCGCTCGACCGCATCATCAATTTCTTCCCGGATGAACGTCACAAACAGTTGTTTCTGGATCTCTCTCTGAACCTGGTGGCTTTTGTGTCGCAGCGACTGATTCCTACTGTCGACGGAAAACGGGCAGCAGCCATCGAGATCCTGATCGGCACGCCGCGTGTGTGTGACCTCATCAAAGGCGGCAAGGTCATGGAGATTAAGGAAGTGATGGAAAAATCTGAGCAGCAAGGCATGAAAACTTTCGATTCAGCCCTGTTCGATCTCTATAAGAGTGGCAAGATCAGCTATGAAGAAGCCTTGAAGAATGCTGACTCCAAGAACAACCTGCGTCTTCGTATTCAATTGTCTGAGGGTAAGGAAGGCGACGAGGAAGAAGATCTGGAAGACGAGGATGAGAGTGGTGGTCTGTCATTGGTGGGCAAAGATGACGACCAGCCAATGGCATTCTAAGCTGCCTTTGCTACCTTGCTAAATCTCAATCAGTACCTCGAACTGGATGCCTGTGCCATGTCGGCAGGACTGCAGGCAGCTGAATTTTCGGCGGCTGAACTCATAGGCTGCGCTATCGAGCAGGCGGAGAAAGTCGAGCCAAAAATTAACTCCCTCAGCGTCAAGCTTGCCGACTCCGCTGTGGAATCAGCGCAGCAAGTAGACAGCACCCAATTAGATCGCGCGCGAACCCCGTTTGCCGGCGTCCCGTTTCTGATTAAAGACCTGGCCCATCTGGCAGGTTCGAAAGTCACGTTTGGCAGCCGCCTGTACCCCGACACGATGTCCCAACACAACTCCGTGATAGTGCAGCGTTATCTCGATGCGGGTTTAGTGGTGCTCGGCAAAAGCAACTCACCTGAATTTGGGCTCACTATCACTACTGAACCAGTCGCCACAGGAAACACAAACAATCCCTGGCAATTGAATCATTCCGCAGGCGGCTCCAGTGGTGGCGCCGCAGCGGCGGTTGCAGCAGGCATTGTGCCCGTAGCCCACGCCACCGATGCTGGTGGTTCCATTCGAATACCTGCCAGTTGTTGTGGTTTGTTTGGCCACAAACCCAGTCGCGGTCTAACGGTGTCAGACAATACTGTAATTGCCAATCGCAGTGGATTAACTGTAAACCATGTGGTGAGCCGGACTGTCCGCGACAGCGCACACTTTTTGGAGATGGCGCGTCTGCAATCACCTAGCCTGTTTCCGCAGCCGGACATTGCTGATTCTTTTGCCGATGGATATCGTGTTGCGCCCAAATCACTACGAATCGCGGTACAAACCGCACAGCCTTTTGGTGAGGCAGTGGATGCCGACTGCTTAGCAGCGGTTACTGAAATGGCCAAGCTCTGCGAAAAACTGGGTCACAGCGTGGAAGAGTTTAACGCCAGACCAGATTACGCTGCTGCGGCCAAGGCAATGAACAAAATTCTCTGCACCCATACTCATCAGCAAGTCACTTCACGGCTAAACGAACTCGATATCAATCTGGCGGACGCCGAGATCGAGTCCTCCACCACACAGATGACCGAGTATGGCAGCCGAATCTCAGCGACTGATTATGTACAAGCGCTGGATACCTTACACCGAGTCGCTGGGGAGATGACTCAGCTCCACGAGGAGATTGATGTAGTACTTTCACCAGTCCTGGCCAGTACTCCGGCCAGGCTCGGCTGGCTGGATATGAATGCCAGTGATTTAAAAGAATACTCAGAGAAATTCCGCGGCTACAGTGGGTTTGTCGCAATCCATAATGGCACTGGCCAGCCCAGCATGTCAGTGCCGAGCCTGATGACCAAAGACGGCCTACCCATTGGCGCCATGTTTTCCGGCGCCTGGGGCAGTGATCTCACCCTGCTACAACTTGCCCATCAGATCGAGCAGGCACAGCCCTGGCAGTTGCTTGCGCCCCTGGCCAGCGCCTGAAGCTTTGGCATCACTGCCAACGAATCAGTACAATTGGGCGCTGATTCCGACACAGTATTCTCTAATTAGAAGTGGAAACAACAATGAACACTCGACTCTTGCTAGTTCTTTTTGCCGGAACCTTCACCTCATCCCTGTGCCTGGGGCAGGAATACACTACCCCCCACACCGAATGGGGAGTCCCGGATTTCCAGGGGGTGTGGCGCAACAACACCGTCATGCCATTTCAGCGGCCTCAGGATTTGGGTACCAAAGCCACCTACACCGAGGAAGAAGCGCTGCAGCTGGAGCGAGCGGCACAACAGCGGGTAGAACAAGACAATGAACCACTGGATCCCAATCGGCCCGCTCCCGATTTAGCCGCCCTGCCGCCAGTGGGGAACTATGATCTGTTTTGGACCGATCGTGGCATGTTTCTTCCCACTATTAATGGAGAATTCCGCACCTCAGCCATTATAGACCCGCCCAATGGCCGCATACCTGAGCGGGTTGCTGGGTTCCGTGAGCGCATGGAAGAGATCAGAGCCAATCGACCTGCTCGCAATGATGGCCCCGAAGGAAGGTCCTTGGGTGAGCGCTGCATCCTGTCATTTGGTAACAGCTCGGGCCCTGTTATGTCACCGGTGATGTACAACAGCCATATGCAGATCGCGCAGGCACCTGGCTATGTCATCATCAATGTAGAGATGGTGCATGATACGCGCATCATTAGAATCGATGATGAAAGACACGTTTCATCAGCTGCCCAGCAAAAATGGATGGGCGATTCCATCGGTCGCTGGGAAGGCGATACCTTGATCGTGGAAACCAAGAACTACAATCCCTGGCAAACCTATCAGGGCGCACCAACTGAAAACCTCACGGTTATCGAAACCTTTCGCCGTGAAGGCCCCAATAAGATCGTCTATGGCTTCACCGTAGATGACCCAACGGTTTACACCGCCCAATGGTCTGGTGAGTTTCCACTGTCGCGCATGGATGAACCCGTGTTCGAATATGCCTGTCATGAAGGTAACTACGGCATCATAGGGATTCTTGCCGGCGCTCGTCGCCTCGAAGCCATGGAAGATTTGGGCATCGAACGAGAAATTCAGCAGTGAGACCATAAAGACTCAACTGTAAGTTCAATTTAAGCGTACTTATATTCAATCCCATGCAATCCGGTCGGTCCGTTCCTGGGCCGACCAGTCCCGGGCATTCTCGGCCCTTCATCCAAACAGCAAGGAGAAATCTCAATGCTGACACTGCATCACCTGGAATATTCACAGTCATTTCGCATTCTCTGGCTCTTGGAAGAACTTGGCACTGACTACGAACTCAAACTGTATGCACGCAACAAAGAGACCTACCAAGCGCCAGACGAATATAAAACTCTATCGCCGCTAGGTTCGGCGCCAGTGATAACAGAGGGTGATTTGGCGCTGGCAGAGAGCAGCGCCATTATCGACTACGTACTGGACCAGCACCCGGAAAGCAACCTGCGACCCGCAATCGATGATGAAGACAGAGTGCGCTATCTGTTCTGGTTTCATGCCTCACAGGGTTCAATGATGATGGTACTGATCATGGAGGCAGTGTTTCAGATTCTGATTCAACGAGTACCTTTCTGGATGCGCGGCCTGATTCGCGGCGTACTGGGCCAGGCATCGGAACGCATGATCAAACCCAGGATGGAAAAGCTCCTGCAACTAGCCGAGAAAGACCTGGCGCAAAAACCCTGGTTCGGAGGCGATAAGCTGAGTGCCGCTGATATCGCCATGAGCTATCCGATGGAGTCTGCAAGGTCCCGCGGGTTCATTACCGATCAACATCCTAACTGTCTGGCCTGGATCGAACGCGTGCATCAAAATCCCAGCTTCCAAAGAGCTAAAGAAAAAGACGGCAAGGACAGTATCGTATTGCAGGTCTAGTTTTTCCGAGCAAAAAAAGAGAGGCCGAAGCCTCTCTTTCGTTTTCATTGCCAACTTTCGGAAATTAGAAAGTCACTCGCAGTCCAGCACCGAAAGTCGTGCCATACTCGTCATACTGCGACAACCTGGAAGTGTTGCCGAAGTAGTAATACTCAGGCTCGTCATTCAGATTGATAGCTTGTGCGGTAATCATGACGTTCTCATTCACTTCATAACGGGCAGTTAAGTCGATCTGCATGAAGTCATCAGTGAAACGGTCATTCAAAGGCTCATCACCAATCTCATCCAGGAAATCGCTGCGGTAGTTCGCTGCTAAACGCACATCCCAGGGGCCCTTGTCATAACCTATAGAGATATTACCTGTGTGTTTTGCTTGCTTGAAGAAAGGAATACTGCGTTGTCCGTAGACACTGTCTGCTGGTAAATCTGTTTCACCATCCGAGTGAGTGTAATTGGCGACGAAAAGCAGTCCGTTCTCCCAGGCTGTCTGGAATGAAACTTCGAAACCCGTGATATCAGCGTCATCAGTATTGATGAATGTTCCTGCCTGATCGTAAACCTGGCCGCGGAAGAGAATATCATTGGCTTCTACTTCAACGATGGCATCATCGATCTGCTTGTGGAATATCCCCGCCCCAAAGAAAGTCGCTTCACCCAGGTAGTATTCATAGGTTAAATCGAAGTTCCAGGCAGTTGTGGCATCCAGATTGGGGTTACCGCCTTCGATCTCGTTGTCTTCAACGTTCACTACGGCGCCAGCATTGGATTCCTGGAAGCCAGGGCGCACCAGCGAACGGAACAGACCGACACGCATAATCTGGTTGTCATCCAACTCAAATTTCGCATTAAGCGAAGGCGCCCAGAAGTCATAGTTGTTTTCAAATTGAGTGAATCCGGCGAAACCACCATCAAAAGCTTTACCACGATAAGTAGTATCGGTGTCTTCATAACGAATACCGTAGACCAGGGTAGTACTGCCCATTACGGTAGTGCCCATAAAATAGGCCGCGAAAATATCTTCTTCAGTTACCCAGTCAGCTGGAATAGATTCCTCGTCTTCGTCACCGCTGAGTTCGAATTCCGCACCCGGTGCCTGACAGCTGGTTCCATCAGACAAGGCAACTGAACCGTTACCCAGGCGGGAAATAAATCCCTTAACCTGGTCAAAAGTAGCCGTTGGTCCTTCTCTTGTATTCAGGAATTGCTCGGGCTGTACGAAGTCAACTGTCGAAAGCAGGAGATCATCTACCGGCTCGTACCCACAGTAAACAAAGTCGTTCAGCTTCTCTCGCTGACGAATCTTGGCACCATACTGCAGCTGAGTATTGGCATTGAGGTCGGTGTAGAAATCCACCTTGCCGCCAATATCTTCGTCAGTGTTTAGAGTAAACTCACGTTCGAAGGCATCCATTGGAAAGTTTGAGGCATCGTAAAAGAACGCTGGAAAGGTAACAGCGGGACGACGCGGATCAGAATTGTCGTAAACAATGCTATCGTCAATCGCGTCGCTGCGGAAAATCACTGCCTGACGGTCTCGGTCATCCTGTTCCGCTTCAGAGGTAAAGAACTCGAACTCACCACGATTGCGGTCATTGAAAATCAGGTTCGCGCCAAGACGCACCGATGTAATTTCACGAATTTCGGTACGGTTGCGACTTTCGGTATCCACCCGAGCATTGGGGTAACTGAAGGTATTGCCACTGATTACCGGCTCTTCTTCCTCGATAGAATCACGGACCTCCCACTTGGCACGCCATTCAGTATCGGCGTATTCGTTGTGAAAGATATGGGCAAAGTAGCTGTTGCCTGAGTCTGCGCGATAATCCAGCGCCAGTACCACACCTTCTCGCTCACGAGTCAGGTCATAAAAACGTGTTTCATAGTCGTCGTTTGGCGCCACATCACCCCAACCGCCATTCTCATTGTTATGGGCAATGATGCGTCGGGATTGGTCACTCAGAACTACCGCAGCACCGAATTCACCTCCGGTTACATCCCAGCGATTCGAAAAAGTCGCTGCCAGGTTGGGATTGTCTCCATCTTCTGTCAGTTCGTTGTAAGAGGTCTCAGCCTTCAAACGCACAAACATGTCGTCATAGGAGAAAGCGGTAATAGTCTCCAGGTCGATAGCGCCACCGATGGTGTCTGCATCAAGGTTTGGAGTCAGTGTCTTGTACACAGTCATGCTGTCCAGCAGATCGGAAGGCACACCATCGAGAATGATGCCGCGGCGATCTTCCGGAGCAGCAGTGCTGACACCATTGATGGTCATTGCATTCAAGTCAGTGTTCATACCGCGAACGGTGACATAACGACCCTCACCCTGGTCGTTCTCAACCATGATGCCGGAAATACGACGTAGCGATTCCGCTACGTTGATATCTGCGAAGTTACCGATAGCATCCGAGTCGATTACGCCGACAACCTTGTCGGAGTTACGCTGTTTCTGAATGGCGCTCTGCAGACTGGCGCGGCTTCCCACAACGACGATTTCGTCAATGCTTTCCTGGCCGTAAGCTTGTGTGGTAATTGCCAACCCGATGGCGACGGTGAGAGATTTTTTATTAAAAAGTGATTTCATTGAGCCTTCCCTTGGTAGATTGCACAGTGCGGTGACACAGTACAGAAGGCCCGTGACGGTATGATTACAGATAGAAGGCAGAAATATTACAGATTAGAAAATTAGTGCCATATGTCTTTTTTATTACAAAAATGTTTATCCAATGAAACTCACTTGTCACATTAGAGGTCGAGCGCTGTAGCAATCTCACGCCAGGAAACATATTTGAAATTCTGGTTTTTTCTCGGCAGGTGATTGGCACCATCCTGGATAACTACGAGCCCATCCGGATAGTCAGCTCCCAGATTCACACTGGTTACCGTCAGCCCGTCTGTCTCCTCCGTACCATCTACTTGCTCATCTCCACGGTCGACAACTACGAAACTGCCGCGGTAAGCAAATGGTGGTAGTCGGTCATAGACGGCGTAGCTGTAATTGCCCTGGCTGGACACCACCAGATAACCACCGTCACCTGATTCATACAGAGACATACCTTCGACGTCCGCAAACAAGATAGTGCCATCGATATCCATCACCGATTGCATTGCAGTTGAGGCATCATGCCTGGCAGACAAGGTGCGAATGCCCTCCTCCTCTACGCCAAGAAACAAGCGTTCCTGGGTATCATCGGCCACGCAGCCTTCGGGTTGGCTGGGCACCGAGAACTCCCTTAACAGCTCAGCCTGAAACTGCACTGGCTCATCGGACAATCCGGAGGGCACCATAGTCAATCCCCATTGCTGGTAACTGCCATCGGTACCATTCACAAAGACTTGCATCCCTGCGTCGTTCTGAAACATGCAAAGACCGTAGACTTCAACCATACCTGTGGCGATCTCGGAGTCCCGCAGCCAGGTTAGGGAACCGCGAGAGTCGACAACAAACAGGCTAATGGTATTGGCGCTGCGATTACTGGCCGCAGCCAGTGCTGACCATTGGCTGCCCGCCGGAAAGGGCCGCAGGTCCACATTATTGGTCAGGCCTGCCGCAATGAACTGCACACGGTTTCCCTGCAGGTCATATACCTCAATCCCACTCTGTTTGTCGGTTCCAATAACCAGGCTGGCCTGGGGATTCTGGGCATTAATCCAGATCGCGGGATCGTCCGCCGCATCGTCCCTGCTGCGTACAGGGTCAGTCTCAGCAGTGGCGTACACCTGTTTTGCATCTGGTGGCGCCGGCGCCGGGACATCCAGCGAACAAGCCGAGAAAGGCAGTAATAAAGGAAGAAAGAACGCTAGAAAGTTTAGACGAACCGCGGACTGCATTTTAAACCCCGACAATAATTCAGGAGATGCAGTTTACTGAGCGAACGTGTCAGTTAAGAGACAAGTCTGACTTAAGATGGAGCTGATTCAATTCAGGAATTTAGGAAAGTGCACCGTGACGCTTGGCGGTGACTTCGGCCATGATCGAGATGGCTATTTCTGCTGGAGTCTTACTTTCAATCTGGAACCCAATGGGTGCATGCAGTATATCGATTTCATCTTTGGTCAAACCCAGTTCCGGTAGCCGCTCCCGACGCGCTGCCGATGTGCGCTCCGACCCCATGGCGCCTACATAGAAGGCATCTGTTTTCAGCGCTTCCATCAGAGCCATATCATCTACGCGAGGATCATGAGCCAGGGCGATGATGCCACTAAACGGATTATTGAAACGCTCCCGAACTACATCGTCCGGCAAGCGGGAGGTTTTCTCAACGCCGTCCACATGCCAGTTGTCCAGGTAGTTGGGTCGAGGATCGCAAAGGGTCACGTCATACTCTAAAGCCAATGCCATCTCGGCAACATACTTGGCTACATCGCCTGCTCCCAATAACAATAGCCGGTACATGGGGCTGAGACTATGTACCATCGACCCCTTTTCGATGACAACCGCATCTTCACTGCTTCGATCACTGGCAGTGATCTGGCCGGAATCAAGATTTACCAGACGACTCACCCCAGAGTGATTTTCCAGATCACGTTGCAGGCGGCCGAAAACAGTCTGATTGTCCGGCGTCGCTTCGATAAACTCCAACAACACATGCAACTGACCACCACAAGGCAGCTTTAACCGGGCCTGCTCTTCGGCTGTTACACCGTATTTCACAATGAACGGCTTACCGCCTTCCTCGTCATATTGAGTCTTCAGGCTGCCATCCTGGAGCTGCTCCAGAAAGTCTTCTTCAATACAGCCACCGGAGATAGAACCGACCAATTCACCGCCCAGGGTACAAGCCATCATGGCGCCGATAGGTCGCGGCGAGGAGCCCCAGGTTTTGAGAATAGTGCAGAGCCAGACCGCCTGGCCCGACCCTAACCATTTCGCCACATGGGTAACGATTTGTTGCTGACTACTTTGCATATCTTCTTGAGTCTACCAACCTGGCCAATGTGGCGCTTCACTCCTGGGAGGGTGTCGCAATGCTCCCGGCGAGAATGCCACCGTCGATGTTTAGTTCGGTTCCGGTCAGGTATTTTGACTCATCCGACGCCAAGTACAAAGCCGCATAAGCAACATCAATCGGTTCTCCCATTTTCCCCATAGGAATGTCAGCCGTAATCGCCTTCAAAGAGGCCTCTCTCTGCTCTCCCTGACCCAGCATTGCATCCCACATCGGCGTCAGGATAGCGGCAGGATGCAGTGAATTACATCTGATCGGGAGCCCTTTCTCAGCACAGTAGAGAGCCACGCTTTTTGTATGATTCCTGACCGCGGCCTTGCTGGAGGCATAGGCAGCAGCTCCCGGTATGCCTATTAGCCCGGACCGCGATGAGATGTTAACGATGCTGCCGCTCTGGGAAGCTTTCATCAGCCGGATACCGTACTTGCAACCCAGAGCTGTCCCATGAAGATTGGTGTCGTGAACTCTGTGCCAGCTCTCCAAATCCAGATTTTCGGGATCATGAGGCCCCTCAGATTCGGTGAATCCAGTAATCCCGGCATTGTTGACAAGAATATCCAACAATCCATGTTGTTGGTTAATGTGGCCCGCACAAGTCTCCCAATCAGCTTCATCAGACACATCAAGGTGCAGATACTCCGCGTTGCCACCCAACTGCGTTACCACCTCATGCCCTAGTTCGTCATTGATATCTGAGACAATAACCCTGGCTCCTTCAGCCAGGAACAGCTGGGCAATAGCTTTTCCGATGCCTTGAGCTGAACCCGTTATGAGAGCAGTCTTTCCTTCAACTCGATTCACGACAACTCCAATACGTCATTTAATGATTAAGAACATTCTCAATGACTTTGAAGTCACACTGTGCGTGTTTTCCAGGTGCCGCGGCGGAACACCAGAACGCCGACAACGCAGCTTAGGATGTCAGCAGTAAACACTGCCCAGAACACACCAACAGGGCCCAGCCCAAGGGTCAGCGCTAATCCATAAGCTAACGGCACTTGCACAACCCAGAAACACAAGACGTTGATGTAGGTCGGTGTCATGGTGTCGCCTGCCCCATTAA
Organism: Pseudomonadales bacterium; assembly: GCA_022360535.1. Taxonomy (GTDB): domain Bacteria; phylum Pseudomonadota; class Gammaproteobacteria; order Pseudomonadales; family Pseudohongiellaceae; genus UBA9145. The sequence goes on from JAKSCP010000385.1 coordinate 19,831, forward strand.
AGGCCTGAATGACAGCCATGCCGAATCCCCAACCCACATAGCCATAAGCAAAAATTCGCAAGCACTCAACCGCATAGCTCAACACTTCCGGGTCATCGGCGAAGAAGCGGGCAATGGGTTGGGTAAACAACAACATCAAAATCGCTGCGAAAGCCATGTAGCCGGCGTTGTACTGCGCAATCTTCCAGGTGGTTTGTTCGGCGCGGTCTGCCAAACCAGCGCCCAGGTTCTGACCGACCAGAGTTGCAGTGGCATTGCTCAGTCCCCAGGCAGGCAGGATACTGAACATCACGATACGAACCGCAATGGTGTAGCCCGCTACTGCCTGGCTACCGAACCCGGAGACGATTTGCATCAGGAACACCCAGCTTGCTGTCGCTACCAGGAACTGCGCGATACCTCCGATGGAGATGCGCACAAGAGACCAGACGATATCCAGACGCAGCCCCATCTCTTTGAGATGCAGTTGAATCCGCCCATGTTTACTCAACAAAAAATACAACCCGTACAAAGCACCGATGCTGCGCCCGATGTTTGTTGCAACGGCGGCACCGGTTACTCCCAGCTCAGGGAACGGTCCATAGCCGTAGATCAAACAGGGGTCCAGTACGATATTGATGCCATTGGCCAGCCACAATGCGCGCATGGCGATGGTTGCATCGCCAGCTCCACGGAAGATCGCGTTGATCAGAAACAGGAACACAATAGTGAAACAGGCCCCGAACATCAGGCGGGTATAGTTTTCACCGGTTTCAATGACTGCAGCCTCCGCGCCCATCAGTTGCAAAATCTCGCGAGCAAAGAAGATGCCGATAAGACCCACCACGATTGAGACGAACACACCGATCCACATCACCTGCCCTGCAGCAACTGCCGCGGCCTCTGGATCCTTTTCGCCGATGCGTCGTGCCACCATAGCGGTAGCGCCCATGGACAGACCAATGGCAATCGCATAGAGCAGCGTAATCACCGCCTCCGTGAGTCCAACCGTTGCCACTGCTTCTGTGCCTAGTCCCGACACGAAAAAGATATCCACAATGGCGAACACTGACTCCATGGCCATTTCCAAAATCATGGGGATGGCCAGAAGGACAGTGACTCGACCAATGGAGACCTGGGTGTAATCGATATCTGAGTTGCCCGCTACCGCTTGCTTGAACAAGCTCCAGGCGTCGCTGATTTTTGATGTCTTGTTTACTGCTGTTGTCATAACTCATTCCATAACAATGGATTGACACAACTGTGCCCAGTTGTGCTGAAAAGGGTGTGGCGTGGCCTGTTTAGTGACAGCCAGACAACAGATTGAGTGCGAGGTACAGCGTGGAGAAAAACCGGCTGTACTGAGAAGAGCTTACGAGTGCGCTAACCGCTGAATGACTTAGGCCGCTACGATTCCTGCTGATACGCCAGGATCCAGTCGTAGTTTGAATAGATTGATTAGCTTCATTGGCCGTTTCTCCTTGGAGGGGTTCCTTGGAAAAGGTTCCTTAAGATAAGGAGCGCGCATTATATAGCGCAATACGAAGTTTGTTCCAACTTTTTTTCAACGGGGTTAAAAACCGAAATCAAAGCAACAAGGGCAATAAACGAAACAGTAAGTTGCCTTCTCTCGTTGTGCAATCAGCAAATTTTTCTAACTCGGTGGCTGCCAATACAAATATCTTCAGCGAACGGCATTCCGCGATGCGTTGAAGATCCTGGCGTGTGTAATAGCGTCTCTGCTGTTGTTTTTGTATTTGCAAACGAGCCCAGGGATCGAACAGAGAACGGCTGATCAATGCAGCATCACTTTGGTCCACCATCTCATTCATATGGTTGAGAACGCGATTTCCGGAATTGGAGTAAAACGTGATGGTGCTCTCCAACTCGGTCATCATGAAATCCCCCAGCCCCTCAGGGATGTCAGCATTGGCCAGGTTAGCAGCCAACTGGGCCGAGTTAGCAGTAACGGTGCTGATGGTGCGTTCTGTTCTGCTGCGCTCTACCACCGGGCTATGAAACTCATAAATTGCTCGTGACTCCGGGGACTGCTCTATACCCGCAAAATTCGGTTCTTCCTGGTATACGCAGCCAACCACCCCACTCTGACGTTGCAGATTTGTACAGGTTGAAGCCCAGCTGCGATCTTCTAGCTGCTGCTCGGTAAAATCCTGCTGGATGGCGCTTTGGATGAGGTCGAGAGAAGGAATAGGTAATGGCTGGTCAGGCTCCGCTGGATTAATGTTCTCTCCTGACGTTTCAGTTTCCTGTACTGTCTCAGCAATCAGTTCGTCAGGTATCTCTTCTTCGATTACTGACTCAAACTCTTCGATCAATTCCTCTATTAAGGGCTCGGCGACCTCTTCTACTTCTGCTTCCGCCAGAGTCTCTGCTGGCACTTCTTCTACTTCTGTAATGGTCTCTTCAATAGCTTCCTCAATCTCTTCAACCTCCTCCAGAGTTTCCAACAGAGGATTTTCTGGAAGCAAACGTACCTGCACCACCTGCGTAGGTAAGCTCGTCACCTGTTCTTGGGGTTCGAGATTGATTAGCACCCCGCCCACTATCAGATGAAAAACCA